>JBJMEA010000137.1:0-44380 GCA_045809625.1 Nitrososphaera sp.
CGGATGAATCATGCAATGATATGGAATACTTTGTCCTTGACTTACACCCTTTAGTTCAACAGCTGGCGACTGTTCTCCTGGATTGATTATGCTTGTATCAAAAGCTTTTGCATTGTTTGGATCTTGTGGACCAGTACCCGCCGTTGCAGTGTGAGGTACTGTGTCTTGGTTGTCCCAGATAACCTTATTGCCCATTGGGACTTGAGCCTTGTCTGGGTCAAAATCCGGACTTCCTTGAACTGCGGATCCTTGTAAGATGGCTATGGTAGTGGTGCCTGGTTGCGCTGGAGCTGCTGCTCCCCCTCCTCCCCCGCCTGCACCACCTGTTGCGCCGCCCTGTTTTTGTCCGCCCTGCTGAGCGGCAGCAGGTTTTTGTGTGCGTATCTGGGTTACAGGCGGAGGATGTGAGTACATCTCATTAAAAAATGGAATAAGGATGGCCGCTCCTACAGCCATCGTGACAACTACCACTGCCAGCCCTTTCCCAAGCCTTCTGGGAGAAGTGAGGATAATCGGCTCCTTGTCGTCCTGGTGAGGTTCATCTGAGCTCATGTCTTTGCCCTACTCTCCATTTCTAGTGGTGAGGCTCGCGCCGAGCATAGTCGTAATATTTCTCTCCAATTCCAAATGGGTCTTCCATTTTTGCGGGTTTGCCCCAACCTGCACTCTTGATCAGGTTAACGAGGAATATTCCCATCGCAACAAGTACCATATACGCACCCACTGTTGAGATCTGGTTCATTACAATGAGGGGTTCGACTGGCACATAGTCTGCTACTCTGCGAGGCATGCCATATAGACCAAGAAGGTGTTGTGTAATGAATATCAGTGATGCTCCTACGAACATCAACCAGAACTGCACCATAGCCGCCCTTTCATTATACATCCTACCCGTTATCATAGGGAAGAGATAGTAGATGAAGCCGACAAAGGCATGTGTTATCAGTCCCATCAGGAAGAGATGCATGTGTCCTACAACCCAATAGCTGTCATGAGTCAGAAAGTCAAGTGGCATTGCAGTATTCACAATTCCTCCTGCACCTGCTAGGAAGAATAGGACGATACCTCCAACAACAAATGCGATAGGTGCCCTAAATCGGATTCTGCCTCCCCACATTGTTGCTATCCAATTGAATATGTGCATAGCCGAAGCTGGAACCGCGGCCAATGTACCCACCATGAACACTGTTTTTTCCGTAAAGCCCATGCCTGTTGCAAACATGTGGTGTGCCCAAGAAGCGAATGAGACGATTGTCAGTAATACAAAGGCCGTTACGCCAGATGTATAGCTGAATATCGGTTTCCGTGAGAACTTTGGTATTATCTCATATATCATTCCAACTGCAGGAATCAAGAATACATACACCTCTGGGTGGAATGTAAACCAGAACAGATGCTGATATGCTATCGGATCTCCCCCCATAGCAGGATTGAAGAAACCCGATACTCCTAATCGGTCAGTGTACAACATGATTAGAGCAGCGGCAAAAGTTGGCATAGATACGAGGATTATAAGCGAGGTGGAAAGGATGGACCAAGTGAAGAGAGACAGCTTCATTAGTGGCAGGTCAGGATGCTTCATTCTCAGGATAGTGACGATGAAATTGATAGACCCTAGAATTGAGGAAATACCAAGAATCTTTAACCCGAATATCCACATCTCGGCGGCAGGGCCCGGTGCACGTATGATTGAGTATGGAGGATAAGCATTCCAGGTTGTGTCGGACCAACCCAACCATACTAAGGCTGCCCCTACGGGTATCATCCAGAATG
The DNA here is from genome assembly GCA_045809625.1 of Nitrososphaera sp. GTDB lineage: Archaea > Thermoproteota > Nitrososphaeria > Nitrososphaerales > Nitrososphaeraceae > Nitrososphaera. The sequence continues at coordinate 1,774 of JBJMEA010000137.1, forward strand.
CGACTGCGTTTAGCTTTGGCCATGCCATGTCTTTATACCTCACCATAATAGGTATGAGATAATTGCCTATGCCAGCAGCAAAAGGTATTACCCATAAGAATAGCATTGTTGTGCCGTGAACAGTAAACGTTCTGTGAAACGTGTTAGAATCGGGAAATAGCTGCAGACCAGGTAGGAAAAGTTCGGTTCTGATCGCAATGGCAAGCGCCCCACCCATGAAAAATAGTGTTAGTGAAAAGATAATGTACAGTAAGCCGATGTCTGTATGATGAGTTGAAAACAGGATCTCCCACAAAGGCCGCGGTTTTCTAACTTCTAGAACCATCTTGTACTATACTCCTCCCTATATTGGTCATACATTGAAGAGATTATCAATAAAAGCATTTTGTTTTCATCACTTACTCGGCAAGCAAGTTTTAATGTCATAGTGGTCAGCAACAAGGTGTTATCCCACAAATTATAAAAGGAGATTTTAGCTTGCAACTGCCGCCGCACCTACTGATGGAATCAGGTCATTAGTAGCGGAAGCATTGGTTATTTGTGCTCCCTGTTGCGCTCCGCCCGGTTCTTCCACGAATAACTTGCCTCTCATCTGATAGTGGGAGAACCCGCAGTATTCTCTGCACTGAATTAGAAATTCACCTGCTTGGTCTGGGACATACCAAATAGAGTTGACCCTGCCAGGAACGGCGTCAATCATCATTGCAAAGTCTGGAGTGTTAAAAGAATGGATAACGTCCAAGGAAGTTACTTCAAACCTATAGGGCTTGTCCTTGACGAGGTGCAATTCTCCTAGCTCTCGTGTCCCGTCTTCATGTTCAAATGTCCAAAACCATTGCTGAGCAGTTACTTTTACGACTTCGGCATCAGCAGGAGCAGCATCTAAAGCTCTTTCGAGATTCCATGCGTCTGCTCCTACATAACAAAGCACAGCGATAACTACTCCGACATATACCCATTCTATCGTACCATGCCCCATTAATGACTCTCACCTCCGGTCGCCCGAGTAATGCTTCCTCTATTCTTTGGATGGCTCTCCCTAAACCTCCATACTACATAAGTTATCGTTCCCATCACAACCGCTCCAATAACAAATGCGATGACCATGAGCCTATAAAACAGTGCCCAGATCTCCACTCTTGCAATCATTAAGCGTTCTGTCCCCGTCCCCTCCTGTGCAAAGGAAGCTGAGTCTATACCGAGAAGCGTTAGGGTGGCTACCAAAACGAAGATCAAAATTAGTGTTGAATACGTGCCCATGTATTCTTTCACTTTTCCCTTTCTATTAGAAATCAGTTTCCGCATCTTATTTAAGGTTTTGCAAAGCGTCTCATTATTCGATAGGATAGCGATACATTAGCATAATGTTAACTCCAGAAATAGTGTATATCTTACTCTCATGTTTCAAGATTGTTAGGGAAGCGTTGCGAATGTTCCACCTATGAAGTGAGTCTGCGCTTAAGTCAAGCACAGTTGCAAGAGCAGCCTTGATTGGGTCAAGATGAGTAACCATCAGGACATTACTGTGTTCGTGGTGATGCAATAGCTCATCAAGCAGGCTAACGATGCGTCCTTTGACCGAGGCAAATGCTTCGACTCCAAAGCTTTCAAGAACAGGGTCATAATCTGAATAAAACCTTGTCAGAACGTCACCATATTTTGCTGTTATTTCCTCGTAGTTCATCCCAACAAGTTTACCCATCTCAGTTTCATAGAGTCGCTTATCAATTACATAATCCGTACCGAGTACTTCGCAGACTAGCCGAGCTGTTTCAACGGTTCTAATCACCGGTGACACATAGACCTTTTCAATGGCAATGCTTTTCATAAGCTGCTTGGCGCAATCCATTACTTGCTGCCGGCCCAGGTCTGTGAGGTGGGATTCTAGATGTCTTCCTGCGAGTATCCTGTTTATATTGCTGTCAGCCTGACCGTGACGCATGAAAAGAACTAGGCCCAATGCTTGAGAGACTTTATCAAATCCACTGTCATTTAAATCAGCATCGAAAAATGGCTCCGTGGCGTCGCGTCTTCTTAAACAAGATCTCCGACACTTTGCTCCATTTCTTTATCTCCACTATTAGTTTCGAAACAACATTAATGCAGCTTAGTGACCACAGATGTTTTCCTAAGTCAGCATGTAATATAATACAGGGGAGCATTAGTAAAGTTCTAGTTACATCATGATGTGGCTTTAGGAACGAATGCTGGCACGCCACCGGGACAACGACCTACGAGGCTCATGTCCCAGTTCCCCCTTTTGACGTGAATTACACACACGGGCTACAATAAAAAACTACAAGCTAACAGCATTGAACTATCCATCGCTATGACGACTGCGGACTTTCCAAAGGCGATGCACATTAATATCGACATCATGCAATGACGATTCTATGAGAATAGGAATAGCTGGCGGTACTGGAGGGATGGGAGAGGGGTTTGCACTCAGATGGTGCCAAAAGCATGACGTTGTCATCGGATCAAGAGATTCCCAGAAAGCTAGGGAAGCCTCAGAAAATTATATGAGAACCGCTAAACAAACTCACGGCAATATCTCGGGTACCATAAGCGGGATTGATAATATATCGTTTGCAGACGATATTGATGTTTTAATACTTTCTATACCCTACGAGTCTATCGACGACACCTGTGGCAAGCTTGCTGGAAGGATTAGGAATGACTGCATTATTGTCTCGCCTATTGTTCCAATGGACAGAACAGATGCCGGCTTTGTGTATATTCCACTCGAACAAGGTAAAGAACAAGCAGCAGAAATGGTTGCTAACAAGCTTCCGCCACGGTCAAGAGTAGTCTCTGCTTTCCATACAATATCTGAAATAAAGCTTAAAAATTTATCCCAAACGCTAGACTCGGACACTTTTATCTGCGGCGATGATCAGAACGCAATAGCAAAGCTGAGGGGTCTCATTGAGGAAATCTCTGGCTTAAGGCCAATTTACCTTGGGCCACTTGCACTAGCCTATCAAGCAGAAATTCTAACTCCAATGTGCCTAAATGCTGCCAAACGAAATAAAATGAAGAATCCAGGAATAAAGCTAGTATAGAAAGAAAGAAAATGAGCACCTCTTTCTCCTGAGAATGATATTAGCATGAGATGGAAGGAGGAATTTGGCAGCAGGCGTGGCAGAAATTGGATGTCTGCAATGGGCATCCTCTTCATGGTCACCGCAGGGATTATTTTAGTTCGCAATCTTGTACTTTTTAACATAGAGCACGCTGCTGGCTTGATTGAAGATGGGACGCAACAATTTTTGGCTAACTTTGGCAATAGCCAGGTGACAAATGAAAAGTTTGCAATTGTGATGCTAGCAGCTGGTGGCTTTCTTCTTTACTGGGGATACTTTAAGAAAAAGGAAGACTACGGTCCTCCTGACGAACATGAGTGGCGTAGGTTTAACAGATAGAGTATCACTTCCTCGTAATCATCATCCTTTAATATCCAACTTTCACTGATCTTAATAGAGTAGATCGGAAATGGGTTTGTTGAATAGGATGTCGACTGTGATTTCACAGAAGGTAAACACGCTTCTTGACAAGTTTGAAAAACCACAAGAAGCTCTCGATTATTCTTACGTTAGACAGGTAGAATTGCTTAACAAGTTAAGAAGAAGTCTTGCTGAGATCATCACTTCTCGCAAAAGGCTTGAGATGCAAAAATCAAGACTATGGGAGAACATACGATTGCTAGATGCACAAGCAGCTAGGGCTCTTGAGGCTGGAAGGGAAGACCTCGCACGGCTGGCACTCGAGCGTAAGAATGCCAATCTCCTGCAGACACAAAATCTTGACAAACAGATAGCGGACATGAAGCAGGAAGAGGCTAATATGCAGGAAGCAGAGAAGAGGATGTCAACCAAGGTTGAAGAATTCAAGGCTAAGAAGGAAGTGATAAAAGCTCAATACTCCGCCGCTGAGGCCCAAGTCAAAATAAAAGAGAGTGTTACAGGGATTTCTGAAGAAATGACCGATGTCGGAATTTCAATGAGCAGGGCCGAGGAAAAGACAGAGCGATTGAGGGCCAAATCCAAGGCACTTGACGAAATGATAAATTCTGGAGTCTTGACGGACTACACATCAAATAAGGATGAAATTGAAAAAGAATTGGAAAAAATTACAGTACAAAATTCAGTAGAGGAAGAATTAGTAAAGTTAAAGTCAGAGAAACAGCGTAAGAAGAAGCAACAATTGGAGCAGGAAGTGCAACAATGAGTCCGAAAACGAAGGGCAAGAGCAGGTTGGCAGCAACCAAGCTTAAATCAAAGCGCGCTGGGAAGACCAAGCCTAGCTCTAAGAAGGCCATGTCTACTCGAAAAGGAAAAATAAAGAGTCGCAAAAGGGCAACAATTGCTAAGGCTAAGAAAAGAACTACGGTCGGCTCGGGCAATAAAATCGTCCGCATAATGGGTCATGGACAGTTTACCGTCGATAGCAGGACGCTCAAAAAACTCAATGACATCGACAGTTCGATTGTTGAGATGGTCAGTGTCGAAAGGTCTGACGATGCAGAATTTAAGAAAAAGTTGTCAGAGCTTAGCAATATGGTATTGGAGAACGGTAGACCTTTGGATCCACATGAGATAATCAAGTCTGATATTATACTTCCTAGTGCTGACCTCTCGATTGACGAAGCTAAAAAATTATTCAGAGGAGAGGGAGTTATCCCTGAGATCTGAGAGGTAGATCCCACAATGGATACCATAAAGTCATATCTTTTTCAAACGGTATTTCTTCGCGAACAGTTGCCATTATCTTCATTTGTTGTTCAGCATCTATTATTTTTTCACCTATAGGGACAAATGGGTAAAAGTTGTTGCGCTTATAATTGTAGATAAGATATTGTTGAGAAGCTATTCTTTTTCCTTCTTCCCGAACGCTTGAAAACTCAAACACTGCTGCTAGCAATTTATCAGAAAACCCTCTTTCCTCGACAATATCGCTGACTGTCGTTAGTCCTGCAAGAATGTCTTCAATTCTTTTTCCCTCAAAAACGATCCACATGTAGCCATAAGAATCAGTGGCTATGCGCCATTTGATGTCAAACTCGGGCTGCAAGTTGCCAAGGAACTGCCTGACGTCCTGTTCCATTTCGTAAAAGAATGTGCCGGAAACAGTTTTGAATGTAACAGCGCATCTTCCTGTCACTTTGAGCCCCAGCTTTATTTCAAGTGTCAGATATGCTGAAGATAAGGAGAATAATGATTCAGAATCGCCTCTTGGCAGGCGTTTGCGGTCTATATTATTACGAATTCTTTTAAAAAAACTCAGCTCATGGCAGCCTCCATTTCCATGAGCTTTTTCACCCTCTGGGCAACGGGAGGATGTGTAGAGAACAGGTTTGTTAAAGAGTCACCAGATAGTGCAGGTATAATAAAGAATGCATTCATACCTTCTACTTCCCGAAGATCGCGCGTAGGGATACGCTTCATTGTACCGCTTATCTTAAGAAGTGCGCTGGCCAGCTTGCTGGGCTTGCCAGTTATAAGCGCGCCATCTCTATCTGCAACGTATTCTCGGTAGCGTGAGATAGCCCGTATTATTAAAAAGCTGGCAACCCATGTCACGATTGCAACTAACATTATCAACAGCATTGCTGCTGCTCCTCCGTCATTCCCACGCCTTCCATAACCACCGCCGTAACCACCACCGCCACCAAACATTGCACCAAACATTCCAAACCGCATTAGATAAAACGCAGTCATTGAAAATAGACTTGCAAGCGTGAGAACGAGCACATCACGATTCTTTATGTGCGATAGCTCATGAGCGATAACGCCTTCAAGCTCCTCGTTGTCAAGTTCTTCTACCAGCCCCGTTGTCATTGCAACGATGGAGCTTTTAGGAGTCTTGCCTGTGGCAAATGCATTAGGAAGTCTAGTATTAATGACGGCTATCCTCGGCTTTGAAAGATTATTCCTCGCTACGATGCGCTCGACAAGGTCGTGAAGTTCTGGAAATTGTTCCCTGCTCACTATTTTCGCACCAGTGCTCCATAACACAATCTTGTCAGAGAAGTACCATTGAGCAAGTATCAAGATGCCTGCTATCACAGCTATAGCAATGGCACTAAGTCCGACGTATGCAAGCACACTAAGAAACATAATGTAAATTATAGTGAGAACTGCGAAGCTAACAATCATCCTTGCAGTAAGGCCAGCATCCCTCTTTTGCCATGGCTGCTTTCTGGTAAACATATAGATGATAACTATTGTCGAAATACTCTTATAATGATTTAGAATTCTTCCTATCTTGAGGCGGAGTTAATGCCGGAGAAAATTTTCCCTTACGGATTGGTGTAAACAAAATGTATCCCCTGTCAGCTTTCAAGTAAAAGGACGGCTTCTAAGTATTTTCCTGAAGCATGATCTTGAATGACAATAATATTATTATGCCTGAACTGCCAAGCAGTTAATCTCAGTTTAGATGCCCGATCGAGGAATTTGAGAAGAAGAGGATAGTGGCTATCGGACAGCAATCGATATTACGTCTATGGCAAAAGAGGAAATGAAGAGTTTTTGACACAGTATAAAATAAGGGTCGGAACCTCAGGCTATACGTACTCGTGGAACAAAGCCAAGCCAAATGCATTTGAATGGTATACCAGGCAGGGTTTCAATTCTGTTGAGATCAATTATAGCTTTTATCGATTCCCTGCATCAAAATCTATCAATTTGTGGCAAGCTAAGGCTCCCAAAAATTTTACGTTCTCTATCAAAGTCCATCGCTCTATTACGCATTACAATAAACTAAAACAACCGAGGTCAAGTGAACTTTGGGAGGAATTTTGGAAGATTTTTGCAGTACTTGAAAACAGGATTGATTTTTGGCTCTTTCAAATGCCTGCAAACTTTAAGTTCACACCTGAGAATATTGATACAGTTAAATCCTTTTTCAATGCCGAGCAAGTTGCAAGTAGCATTGTGGCTCATAGGAAAGCAGTTATTGAATTCAGAGATTCTTCTTGGTGGAGCACAAGGGCTTTAAAAGAAATTGAAAAGATCGGCATTGCATTTTGTTCTGTCGATGCCCCTGCCTTACCAAATACAATCATTAGAGCAGGTGACGCGATATATCTGAGGCTTCATGGGACTAGTACTTGGTACAATTATCTCTATCCGGAGCAGAAATTAAAGGAAATAGTAGCAGATATAACGTCAATGGAAGCACAGAAAAAGGCAATATATCTCAATAATGATCATGGGATGCTTAGTAATGGATTATTCATCATAAAATGTTTTCATTCTTGAGTAGATTAATTGAGCGAGAGCTACACAAAAAAGGACACAGAGAGAGACACATCATATTCGGAGGAAATGAACAGGACGCAAGAAATCCAATAAGGAAATGAATCTTGCTATTATGGACTTTAATTGCAGCCTATAAGAACGTCAAAACAAAAGCTTTGAAGTGGAGAAAATCCTATGGATTGGGAGGGCATACAAGCAATCCCTAACTTTTATTATCGTCTGTCTTATTGTGAACATAAATCTTAATTTGTTATCCTGCGCACTCTCTAAGTAGCACCTTTGCATGTTTTCATATGATAAAAAACACAGACTCAATCAACAAATATCGCTATCGATGCCTTACCTGGAGATTATGAGGAAAGTAAGGGCGATCCTAGGACAACCGCCATGATATTAGAAAACTCAAATGCACATCAAAGACAGATTATGATGTCTTTTACTTTCGCAGAAGCGTCTTTATGTCGTCGACAATTTTCATAACTTCATTTATGGGTGTCTCCTTATCCACAGTGATATAGTAAAAATGGTCCTTACTGGACAATGTTAATATCTTAACCTTTTCGTTCTCAGTTAAAGTGTAATCTTCTCTGCCGATGGATCTCTCAAGTTGCTTTCGAAACTGGTTCCTTGTAGCTTCAATAAAGTGTTCATTTCTTGCTTCATCCGGCTTCAGTAGCGGAACTACTCCTTTACGCAATCGGCCTGCAAGTGTACGGCCAAAATTGTTTATTATTCCGGCATAGCGTATCCTTGGCGAGATTGCTAGAATATTGGTGCATACTTGCTTGTATAATTGAGTGTCAGGATCTGCTTGTGGACTGCTCATTGGGCTAATTTTCAAAAGAGAGTAATATATGAGCTACTAGACCATATGTAATGGAATAATAGAAAAATAAGTAAAATCAGAAGATTATACTTTATTTAGGCTCCACTCTCCAATTGTTAAAACCATGAATAAAATATATGGTAAACAGGTAAGTCGCACATCTCCCGACCATTAGCAGGTCTGGGTCTGAATTGCAGACATTTTGAAATAGTTATATAGTAACACTCTGCTCAACTACCTCCACGAGCTAAACACCTGTGTTTTCCGGGGCGCATTTTTCATCATTCTCAATCGTTATGAAGTAGAAATAGATAGTTCAGCGGGTTAGATTTGGTATTGATATCTTGGCAATCGTCCTCCGCAGATAGAGTGCAAGGGATACAGAGAATATCGACAGTGCCATAGCAGTTAGAAATATCATGCTATATGCCTGCATCGAAGGGAATATCAAAGGAGCGCCGGCCACCTGTAGCGTAGAATGAAACATCTGCATATAAACGCCAGCAAGGGTAGGTCCTATTGAGCTTCCCAAGATTCGCATTAAATTATTCATACCAAGCGACATGCCCGTAAACTCCGCAGGCGTTGCAAGTATTGTAACATTCATAGCTCCTACATTTGTCAGCGAAAGACCTGTTGAGACAATGGCTAAATTTACTGTCACTGCCATCCAGTCTTGATGCGATGTAGCCAAACCAAAAAAACCAACAGCGGTGATTGCTGTTCCCAAGATTAATGGTTTTATCGATCCCAACTTACTTACGATTAGCCCAGAAGTGGGACCAAAAACTAAAAGCACTATTGCAAAGGGTAATTGGATGTAACTTACCGTAGTAGCATCGCCCCCAAACCCCAGCGGTACAGGGTTACGCACTAGGACTGGTATGGTCTGGAAAACCATGAACATAGAAAAACCAACAAACATGATTATCATGTTAGCAGGGAGTATGACTTTATGAGCAATCAATCGAAGTTCAATGAGGGGTTCCTTGGTCCTCCTTTCAATAATGATAAAGAGCGCAAATGAAATGCCGCCTGCGGAAAGGAACAATGCCATTTTGTCCCGACCAAAGCTTTCCTCTGTCTCAACTAGCGTGAGGGCTACCAGAAACGAAGTTACAAATACCGCTAGAGTGATCGCTCCCTTTATATCCACACTTCTGGAAGGCTTTGACCTCATATTATCAGGCGGAGGCTTGGCGCTGTACTTGAACCGCCATATCATGATAAATAGAGCAATCGTTATCGGAATACATGACATAAAGGTGGCCCGCCAGCCGAAATTGCTGACTATGAATCCGCCCATTAGGAGACCAAGTACAGCTCCTGATGCAAACATTGAAGAAATAATCCCTTGGCCTATCGAAATTTTCTCCCTTGGGAATTGATCGCGTATTATGCTAAAGGCTATCACAAACATCGATATTCCAATGCCCTGTATGGCTCTTGAGACAAAGAGCAGGTAGATGTTATCTGCAAAGCCTGCCATTGTGATGCCCACCGCATAAACCGCCATTACTGCAAGAAGGATTTTTTTTCTGCCATAGATATCAGACAGCTTACCTGCTATGGGAGTCATAACGGCGCCCGGTATAAGATAGGCTGACAATATCCAAGACGACATATTGTATGGAACGCTAAACTCGTGTATGAGGTCAGGCAAGGCTGGAATCAACATTGTCTCTGCATACATAACCATGGTTGCAAGGCTGCTTAGAATAGCAAGTACTTTCCAGGCAGATATTGGTATTTTTGCTGACGGCTGTCCTTCAGCGTTATTTTCAAAAGTACCCAAGCAATTGTCGCCCGATTGCCGATGTAATCTTATCAATTGCCTAATTAAAAGGTGCGCGTAACAAAAAGGAGGGAAAAATATACAAGATTAAGGATCTGCTCCTCGTGACCTACTTTCGAGGTTTCACGTTATATGTGTGCATGCAGTCTGTGATCTATGATTCTTATCATCGGTAGATATACATTCTGCAGTGTAGCATAGCGGCAGGTTTATATGTCAATTAGAGTACTAATGATTCGTGTCTTAATTATGCAAAAATACAATTATCAGAATAGCATTGGTTTCATAGTCAAAAGCACTGCCAAAGCCTTTGAAAGTGCTTTTGATCAACAGTTACGAAGTACAGTAGGTATCACTGTCACTCAGTCTAGAGTAATTGGAACGCTAGCTCTTGTAAAGGACGGCATGACTCAGAAAGAGATCGCAGATAAAATTGGAATAGAGGCTCCCACAATTGTCCCCATAATAGACAAGCTTGAAGAACAAAAAATGGTGATAAGGAAACCTGATCCTAACGACCGCAGAAACAATCTGATATTTTTAACTAGCAAATCGGAAGCAAAATGGCAATTGATAATAGAATGTGCCCTTGAATTAGAAAAGGCTTCATTTCCAGGATTATCAGAACAAGAAATTAATACAACTAAATCAACTCTGCGAAAAATTACTCAAAACGTTGGCGGTCTTTATCTAAAGTCGCCGTTACCATCAGGCTTTAGCAAGAGGAGAGGAGAAAATAACATTATCCGTGTTAGAAGGCCACACACGTTGCAAAATCGAAAATAAAAGCTGATCTAAAGTATAGGTCTTATACAACGGCGCTGAGAGAAATTGGAAGAGATAGGAAAAAAAGACGAAACATCTAGCTCAATGGATTCGACCGATAATACGTCTTCTACCATCAAGAAGACTGATAGAATACCTGCCTCGGCTTGGAAGACTCTTGCAATTCTGAGCTCTATAGCTACATTAGTCATGTATACAGAAACTATGCTTGTTCCGTCTCTTCCAAATATCATAAGCGAATTTGGTCTCTCTTACAGCCTTTCTCCTTGGATCCTTACGACCTACCTTATAGTCGGCGCAGTGATGACTCCGGTCACAAGCAGTCTGGCAGAAATTTACGGAAAGAAGAAAATACTGCTTGCAGTCATGGGAGTATATGCCATCGGCGTTATCATCGGTGGATCGACGACAGATCTGTACAGCTTCATTATCGCAAGAGGCATGCAAGGAGTTGGCATGTCAATGTTTCCAATCGCATTCAGTGTTATTCGGGAGCAATTTCCTAAGAGCCGTTTGGCAATAGGTCAAGGAGTCATAACATCGATGTTTGCTAGCGGTTCAATCTTGGGACTTTTGATCGGTGCGACCATTTCAGAAGAGTTCGGTTGGAGAACAACATTTCTCTCCATCTTACCTATTGCAATCTTGCTCCCAGTAGTAGTGTGGCGCTTTGCAAAGATAGGCGTTGTGCATTCTGACTGGAAGACTTCCACACCACAGCAAGGCACGATTTCGGAGGTCAAGAAAACACTCGATGTTTATGGCGCCGCTACACTTGCGGTAACGATTATCCTTTTTCTACTATCTCTGACATTCATAGAAACGACAACTAATGATAATAGTAACATGCAGTCAATGTTGCAATTGCTGATTTTGTCTATAGGCTGTATGACAGCATTTGTAGCATTTCTGCTGGTTGAAAGAAGAGCCGCACATCCATTAATCGATCTAAAATTGCTAAGAAACAAGATCCTGTTGTTTGCCAACATCATGATGATTATTTTGGGTTTCTCTATGTTTATGGTATTTCAAACAATTCCCATACTTGCTGAAAGTCCTCCTCCTGCTGGTTTTGGTGACACCATAACAGGCGCTGCTGCGATTCAGCTACCTTTCTCGATAATATTGCTAATCTTTGGTCCAACATCAGGATATATAGTATCAAAACTAGGCTCGATCCGACCTGCAATAATGGGATATGCGATAAACGCCTTTGGATTTTACATGCTCGCAGTATTTCACTCGCAACCATGGATGGTATCTGTTGCCCTTGGGCTTATTTCGACTGGATTATCGCTTGGCAGTGTAGGATTAATGAATATTGTGCTTCTTGCGACCCCGTACAAGAATATGGTCACATCTATTGGCATGACATCTTTACTGAGAATTGTTGGAAGCTCGGTGGGACCCGCGGTTGCGGGTGTTTTGATGCAGGTACGCCAGATAACTATACCAGGACATGCAGGCAGCTTTCCATCCCCTGAATCCTATACAGTGGTCTTTCTCATGGCTGCCGTCATGTCAACAATTTCTGTCATAATGGCTCTAAAGATAAGACAATCATTGCTCAGAAATCAAAAAGATGCAGACAACTCTGTTACAGCGACCCAACACAATTTCCAAGTGGGCAGTAATCATAATGCAAGCGTTGAAACCCGTGACCTCGATTAAATCTGGTTTCTTTTATCCAAAATACCATCGTTTAGTACCTGATAATTCACATAAAAAAGGTCGAAGCCGCACTTGTAATGATATGAAACTTCATGGCGTACAAACATGATCAGAGGCTGGACTCAATTCAACAAAATATAAAGAGCGCTCGTAGACTAAGATTTGATTGCGCGAACCAGCCCGCCCTCGTTCAGAGTCACAGGTACCATTTAGAAAATGAAACGGGCAAGATAGAGTGGTCTGCAGCGGTTTATGTTAAGATAGATTGTGATTTTGGACTAATCCACAATCTAATGTAATAATGTTTTTTATTCATAAAACCTGAACATTAAAAAACATCTGGTGGCTTCCTGTGATTGCAGCAATACAATTGGTGATTGTATTAGCATGAATTAGCATGCCATAGCACTATATTTAGTAATTCTGTACTGAGCATAGCTTTATCTAACAACACGAAGTGGTTATCTTCTGCTTAAAATTAAAGGACTACCGCATTGTCTTTAATATTATCACGGTGTCTGTGTCAGATACGCCCTCTATTTTGCGTATATCGTCAATGCACTTGTTGATGTCAGTTATCGCAGGAGCTGCAATGATAGCGGCAATATCATATTGGCCAGTTATCTCGTAGACTACTTTGACTCCATTTAGATTCATCAACCGATTAGACACAGCAGAAGAATCTGCAGTCGAGGCAACTGAGATAAGTGTTATTGCGCTTGTCTTGTCGCTTGCCCCGAGCTCAATAGTAAAGCGTTTGATTACAGCGCTATCAACAAGGTTTTTCACTCTTCTCCGGACCGCAGACTCAGAAAGTCCAATCTCGTCTGCAATTTCAACAAAGGCCCTGCGCGAATTTTCCTGCAATATCCGTATTATCTTTTCGTCAATTTCATCCGCCTTAGCCGACATTTCTCCTCTTTTCCTCTTGAGTTAATAAATTATCGATTATATCAACTGCGCGGGAAATCGTCAATTCATCCATTACGAGCGGCGGAAGAAGCCTTATAATATTTCTTCCTGAATAAAGAAGCAATAATCCGTTGCGAATTCCGTCAAACAGGATATCTTTGACGTCAAATCGAAGCTCAACTCCAATCATCATGCCTATGCCCCTTACTTCTCTGACAATCTTGTGTTTATCCTTCAATCGCAGAAGACCTTCCTTAAAGTAATGACCCATACTTGAAGCATTGTCAATTAGCTTGTCATCAGTGAGTGCTTCTATCGTTGCAATACCAGCTGCGCATGCTATGGGACTCCCACCAAATGTAGATGAATGCTCGCCAAGTTTCATTTTATCCATAATTTCTTGCTTGGCTAGAACAAGCCCCATTGGTATTCCTCCGGCTATTCCCTTTGCAAGACACATAATGTCCGGGATGGTATTCCAGTTTTGACCAGCCCACATTTTTCCTGTCCTACCAAGGCCAGACTGAATTTCATCAAATATAAGGACAAGGTTCCGCCTATTGCAGATCTCTCTGATCTTTGGCAATAGGTTATCTGGTGGAACTATAATCCCTGTCTCACCCTGAATTGGCTCAACTATTACAGTTCCGATAGTGTGGTCGATCGCTTCTTCCAAACTAGCGGGTTCACTATATGAAACAAACTTAACCCCATCTAGTAGCGGCATGAAGGACTTTCTGTATTTTTCGCTGTATGTCACGGAAAGCGCACCAAAGGTCTTGCCATGATACGCGCCATTCATTGCTATTATACCATGCTTACCGCTATACTTACGTGCAAACTTGAGTGCAGCTTCGACCGATTCAGCACCGCTGTTGGTAAAAAATACCTTATTCAAAGTGCTGGGGGCCACTGACGTGATTTTTTCCAGGAACCGTAGGCGAGTATCATTGTATGTCGACATGTGCGCTGTGATGAGTATTTCTGCTTGCCTTTTGATAGCATCTACCACTCTGTCGTTGCAATGGCCGACCAGTGCAACACCATAACCGCCCATGCAGTCTATGTATTCCTTGCCTCCACTATCCCATACCTTTGACCCTTTGCCTCTTGCAATGTTGACTGGAAATCGCTGGTAAAGACTAGCCAGATATTGATCTTCGCCATTCAAGATGGAGCAATCACCGTACAATTCTTGTGAGATATCGCCATGGACATAGGGTTTTCAATTCTACCAGATGCAATTATTGCCTCACTGACCCCCATCTCGAGTGCTTCTATGCAAGCTAGCACCTTCTTGTCCATCCCCGAACCTATATTGGGTAAGGCATTTTTTGCCTCAGCTAGAGTCATTGAATCGACAAGTTTACCATTCAACATAAGGCCGTTAACATCAGTGACAAAGATTACCTTATCGGCCTTTATACCTCCTGCAACATATGCTGCGGCTCTATCTCCATCGACATTGAGGAAATCATATTCTTCACTGAGTGCAATTGGCGAAATAACAGGGACAAAGCCGGTGTTTACAAGATTACTTACCAAGGTCGCATCAACTGATGTTATCTTGCCAGTATACCCGCCATCTATCATCATTTTTCTGCCTTTTTCATTTATGACCAAAAGCTTCTTCTTCCTCTCAGCCTTCAATATACCTCCATCTATTCCAGCAACTCCTACAGCATTAATATGTTCACGTAAAAGCATCTGGACTATTGCTTTGTTCAGCTTTCCTGACATAACCATTGTATAAATCTCAACAGTCTCTTTGTCCGTATAACGGCTGCGTACGCCACCGGGTGACACAATGAACTTTTGCTCCTTGCCGAGCTTTGTTGCAGTTGCAGTAACTTCCTTGCCCCCTCCGTGAACAAAAACAAGCTTGTACTTTTCAGCGATTGACTTTATGTCTCCAATTGCGGAGGAATGAAGCCCTTCTACTACGCTTCCACCTATTTTTATGACTATCATACTGGCGTCAACGGTGTATACATCAACCCTTCCTTTTCGCCATATCCAAACATGACATTCATGTTCTGTACTGCAGAGCCAGCAGCTCCCTTCATTAAGTTGTCTGAGGCAGAAAGAGCCACTACTCTCTGATTGTATTCGTCTATATCAAAGCCTACATCGCAAAAGTTTGAGCCCACCACGAATTTTGGATCTGGAAACTTGTAGAGTCCCTTTTTGTCACGGATCAATCTTACAAAAGGCTCTTCCTTGTAGGCATTACGATACATTTTCCACAGTTCTAGCTCTTCTACGGGCCTCTTGAGGAATGTATGGTTTGTAGTGAGGATGCCTCTGACGATATTCACTGCATGGGGGCTCATGCTGACCTTAATTTGCATTTTTGCGATCAGCGAAAGCTCTTGTTCGATCTCTCCGGTATGCCTGTGCTTTGCTGGCTTGTAAGGTCGGACTACGCCGTATCGCATTGCATGATGCGTACCAGCATTTGCCTTCTGACCTGCTCCAGAAGACCCGATCTTGCTATCTACTACCACATGATCAGTATCTATGAGGTTATTTTCAATAAGAGGCATGAGTGCAAGAAGTGAGGTTACTGCCATGCAACCTGGGCAGGAGACAAGTTGTGCTTTTTTTATTTCTTCTCGGTGAAGCTCTGGGACTCCATAGACTGATTTGCTGAGCATTTCAGGGAATGGATGCTCCCAGCCATACCACTTTACGTAATCCTTGGGATTTTTGAGCCTAAAGTCTGCCGAAAGATCTATAATTTTCATTCCTCTATCATATAGGTCCTTGACAATTCTATTTGCCTTACCATGCGGTACTGATGTAAATACAAGATCACAACTATCAGTGAGCTTTTCCATATCCATCGGGGAAAATGTAATGTCTACAAAACCCTTCAAGTTTGGGTGAACACGATGTACGTATTCTCCTGCCTTCTGCCGTGATGTGACCATACTCAACTCGATCTTTGGATGAGAGACAAGAAGACGCAGCAGTTCTCCTCCCACATACCCAGAGGCACCAACTACTCCAACTTTCATTTCTAGAATTCTCCTTTGCTAAAATGCATTTCTTTTGATCTCTCGCTTCAAAAATCCTCATTTATATTTTTTGGTCAAGTAGGACAGTAAGTGGGTCATCTATGACCAATTCTGGTCATCATTTTCTTGCTTGCTTGACTGCATAATCGACAATCTCACCTGGGATATCAGCCCTTGAGACGCTGGCAGCACCTCGAAACTCCACAGTGTTGTTGACTTCATGGACAACTAACCCATGGTCTTTGTGCTCCATCATGTCCACACCAAGGACGCCACCTCCTACAGCCTTTGCAGCTCTTAATGCCAGATCTTCCATTTCATTCGTTAGCGGTGCAAGCTCAACCTTACCTCCGCGAGCCACATTTGTTCGCCATTCGAACTCCGAAGAGTAGCGATAGATTGCAGCAATAGCTTGCTCCCCGACTATTATACATCGGATATCGCGTGGCGGCCTATCAACCATTTCTTGAATGTAGTATATTCGAGATAGTGGACTGTTATCTTCTTCCCGCATTTCGATTATCATGCTAGCAGTCTCCAGGTCCCGTAGCGGATATATCCCCCGTCCCCATGACCCTATGATTGGTTTTAAGACAAGCGGAAGTCCTGTCTTTTTGATGGTTTCCAGCCCCGACTCTGCACTAAATGCAAATTGCGTTTTTGGAGTTGGAATTCTGTTTTGCTCAAGCTTGATAGAGGTTACAAGTTTATTCCCACAGGTCTGACCCACCTCAAATCTGTTGATTACTTTGAAGCCAAGAAATTCAAGGCAAGCAGTAAGGTAAAGACCACGATAGTAACTTACACTTCTCTGCAGTATTACATCTCCCAAGGAGAAATCAATTCTTTTGTTATTCGTGCCAATAATAATTGTCTTTGAGTCGACTATCTTGGAGTCAATTCCTCTGCTCTGGGTTTTTTCATAGAGTGCTTTCTCCTCAAAGCGAACTTTGTCGCATAAGATGCTCACTTCAACCATTATTGTCCCCAGTCTTCGCCTACTCTCTCAGCTGGCTTCAGCTCGGGTTTGTCTCCCACCTTTGAAGCAATTTCGTACTCTGCACCGCAGTCAGGGCATGTCATTATCTCCCCAACAACTGCATCCTCTGGAACACTGATTTCAGCTCCGCACTCTTGGCATTCAACTATTGATTTCATTTTCTACCTCCTTTTTGCGTGCTCTATCTAAAGTTATCCCCGGAGCCAAAGAGTTTGCGATAACCGACTGCAAACCCCATAGCTCAACAAATCCCTTTGCAAGGCTTTGATCAAACGTGGAACCAGATGCGTATGTGGCCAAATTATCTCTGTATAAAGAGTATTCTGATTCTCTGCCAACCACCCTAAGGGATCCCTTTTGCATCTTTAGCTTAACTTTTCCAGAAACACGATTCTGTGTCGCATCTATAAACTTCTCCAAGTCTGCTCGGAGTGGATCCTGCCACAATCCAGAGTATGCAAGCCAGCTCCACTGGCTGTCAACTATCTGTTTGAATGCAAGCTCGTGCTTTGTTAGTACCATTTTTTCAAGGTCTTTATGGGCCTCAATTATGGCCACAGCAGCAGGCGCCTCATATATCTCTCTGGATTTGATTCCCACTACGCGATCTTCTATATGATCGATAATACCAACTCCATGTCCTCCTGCCTTATCACGGACGTACTGAATAAGGTCAATTAAAGGCATATGTTTGCCGTCTGCACCAATAGGGATGCCTTCATCGAACTCAAGTTCCATATAACCAGTCTCGTCATTTTGGAAATTGATAAGTTCAAAAGCATCTTCTGGTGGCTCAAAGTCAGCTTCCTCTATTTTGCCGCCTTCTAGAGCTCGCCCCCAGAGATTGATATCGATACTGTACTTTCTTGCCTCAGAACTTATGGGTATATTTTGCTCTTTTGCAAAGGATATCTCGAGATCTCTTGTCAGGTTGAGGTCACGAACTGGAGCAATGATCTTAAGCCTTGGGCTGAGTGCACGCATTGTAACATCAAATCTAATCTGGTCATTTCCTTTCCCGGTGCAGCCATGAGCTAATGCAGTAGCACCTTCTTTACTCGCAACTTCTACTGCTTTTGCAGCAATCAGAGGGCGAGCAAGAGCAGTTGCAAGTGGATATTTACCCTGATAAAGGCCATTAGCCTTAATGCTCGGGGCTACATAATTGTGGGCAAATTCCTTGCGGGCATCAATATAGATATGTTTTATTGCCCCTATAGCTTTTGCCTTACTTTCAATGGCCTCAAAGTCATCATTCTGCCCACAATCTACTGTAACCGTTATAACATCTAGCCCATGCAATGTCTGGAGGTATCTTACACACACCGAAGTGTCTAACCCACCAGAGTAGGCTAAAACGACTTTGTTATTGTTGCCCAATTACATGCGAGTCCGTTCCGAGCATTACATTTATATTTTTTGGTCAGTATCGACCTAAATTGAGGTATTGTTGACCTATGCTGGCCAGCAATGAGAAATCGATAACAGCGGCCGTTAGAGAACTGGTTAGTAGCGATCTTTCATTTCAAGATTCACTGCAACGTGACTACTGCAACATCAGCGCTCTTTCCCGGATCATTAAACCCCAGATAGACAGTATGCTTGGCAGAAACATCAGTATTGAAAGCATAGTTACGGCGTTAAAGCGGTCAAGATATGATTATAATATTCAGGAAAAGCCTATTGCATCAATACTGGCCGCTAGTACTATAACTGTAAATACAGATGTGGCAAAAATCTCAGCTAAGAAGAGCAAGAAGACAATCGAAAAAGTTGCCAAGGCAATGACACAGAGTGCGGGTAATTTTATCAGCATATCAGAAAGCATAATGTCAATAACACTTGTCTTTGATGGCCTTTTGCTCCACGATGTGAAGTTAATGTTTGCCTATGACGATATCCTCGAAATCGAGAACGGCTTAGCGGCTATCATTGTGCATAGTCCAGAGGATATCATCAAGACTCCAGGATGCGCAATTGCTTTCTATAACCAGCTTGCCAGGAGACACATTAACATTGAGGATACAGTAAGTTGTTATACTGACACTATAGTACTTGTAAAGATGGACCAGGTTGGGAAAGCCTTCAATGCGCTTACTGATTTGATATCGAATTCAAGGAAAAGGGCCAAGAAAAAGCATCGGTAAAAAGGGTTTTATCTTTCATAAGAACAGATAGATTATGTACCGGCGCTACACATTTGAAGAGATCAAACGAAAGATAATTGATATTTTGCAAAGCGCTGGAGGCACTGGCCTGTCAGGTGTAGAACTTGCAGACAGGACGGGCATCAACAGGATGACGGTAACGAAATACCTTGACGTGATGTATGCAATGGGTCTATTGAAAAAGAAAAAGGTAGGCAACGTAAACATATGGTTCTTACATTTTGGGGTAGGAGATATAGAATTCCCAATCGACTATGGCCAAGTCCAACAAAAGCTAATAAGCTCAATTCTGGCTGGCGATGAAGATCACGCTCGAAGAATCTTGCTAATTGTCATGAACTCAACTATCGAGCACGTAAGAGTGATAACAGAAATTATGGTGCCTATACTTAACACGATAGGCGAGCTGTACAGCAGGGGGAGACTGAACAAGACTGAACGAATATTTTTGTTAAATCTAATGGTGGAGCTAATTGATCTGGTTAAGTTCAATGTCAGGCCGATGGAGCAAAAAGTAAATGCCCAAGTTGTATGCGTGGCTGGATCGGAAGATAGGACGTATGTTGCGAAAATTGCAGCTGTTGCATTATTGGCTCGAGGCTGGAATTCGACTTATATTGGAAACGTTGGCGAGCAAATTGACCCATTTTTTGATATCGACTTTCAGCGTTATTTGTTACGTTTGTGGACCAATAAACGGGGCTTGATGCTTATATGTATATTTTCATCAGGTGAAGGATCACTTCGATTCCTAACTACTACTGCTAATGGGATAAAAGGCAAGATCAAAGGAGAGCTCCGCGTTGCAGTAGTTACAACTCAACAGCTACAGTCTGCCGCTGAAGAGAATTCGGACTATGTAGCCAAGGATCCCTTCGCTCTTGTCGAATGGGCAGAACGAGAATTCAATTATAGCAGAGAAAGTTAGACCTGCTGAAGTGGGATGGGTGTTACCGGTGTTATAGGCGGTGCTTGAGGAACTATTAGTTGTATTATGAAACTGATTACCAGTCCTATTACTGCAAATATTATTATTGCAAGGATGGCTATGCCAAGTGCTCTAAGCCATCCAGTATCGAATCCCTTTTTGAAAACTGCAATCCAAGCAAGAAATGCCACAATGAACCCTATTATCATGGGCACTGTCACTCCTCCAACTATTGCTGTCAGCAACGTCGCAGAGATGGAGAATACTATGGCATATATTATTGGGCCAAGAGCAGTTACCAACATTGCACGACTGAACTTAACTCTCCCTCGTGTTAAAATTTTGGCCCCTATCCATACGGGTATTGAAACAATTATCCACAAAACGAGCAAGCCAATTATTACTGAAGCTGCAATCACTAGTATGTCTGTGCTGCTCTGAAGCAAGAATTGCTGAAGCAATGCTGTAATTGTAACGCATTAGAATTTAAGAGCTGTCAATTAACAGGTTCCTTTTGAGCACACCGCAGATAAAGAAGATGTTTTTGCAGGTACTCGCCTAAACATTCAGCTGGAATGAGAGTTAGCCAATTATCCAGCATGGGCAGGACGCACGTTTTTTAAAGCTTGTCGTCTATGTTATGATGTGCCTTCAAGTGAATTACTAAGGTGAAAGGAATGCGGCCAATCGTTTGATACGGCGGAGTCCCTCAAGGAGCATATGAAATCAGAAAAGGATGAGATACAGAATCGCGTTAAGGGATTGTCTGACGGCTAGCGCTAAATCTTCTCGGACGATCTTACAATAAAAAAGAGATTATTACCGTTGGTTCTTTATTGCTGGTGGCTCATGCTCCAATATAGAAATAGTGACAGGAAACACTGTTTTTCGAAACTAGCACTATGAGATTCAATCAACGTAATACTTGAGAGGGAGTTATGTGTGTTATGCACAATGAAGCATTACATATGATTGAAGAGTCGTAACAACTACTTCAATTAGATGAAGCAGATCGCTAACTGCACAATAGGTAATCTTGATCAAATCATTTTCTTTCGTATATATCCTCACATCATCCTTCTTCTTGCTGTTGTACTATTCTCTTGACAAAGTCAAGTCCATATCTAGTTGCGTGTTCATATTTTCTATTAGCAACGTTCGGTTCAAAGCTAATGTAGCGATTATAGCTAATTTCAACTAGACTTTTTACAATCTCAGAAAAATCAATATGCGCAAATCCTGGCATTTTTCTATTATTATCGGCAAAATGCATATGTCGCAAAAGCCTCTGCGATATTTTTATCGCGTCATTGAATGAGTCCTCTTCAATGTTCATGTGAAATGTGTCAAGCAATATGCCCAGAGAGTCTACCTGTTGTGCGATTGTAATTGCATGTTTTGCAGTCGCACAGTACGGCGTACTATAACGATTAAGTGGCTCAAGCAGCAATTCAACGCCATAATCTGACGCCTCTTTGCTCAAACGACTCAGTATTGGAACTGCTTTTGCCTTGAAAAGCTCTTTTTCAGTTTCTGAAATTATCCTATGTGTCCTGTCAGTTCCTCCTCTGTCATCAGCAAAGAGACAAACGTTCATCATATGGCCTCCCAGCTGGTTACATAACTTAAGGCAATCAATAACATATTCTTCAGAGGTTCTTACTATCGCAGGATCACTGCTGAGAAGTTTGCGCTTCCAACCGTTATTGCTGATAGAACCCCACATACCGGTTACACCAGAGACAGGAAATCTGTAGGATTTCAGAGAGTCAAGCAATTTCTTTATGTCAACTTCGCTAGGTTCGCCAAACATTTCTAATGCATCATACTTCTGTTTTGCGAGGCTAGCTAATGTGTCCTCAATAGGCTCCAGATTTCGAAATGATGCAAGCGTGATAGAATACTTCATTGCAGATTAAGGCATTTTACAATGTCCACGCATCTTGCGGTGCCTGATTCAGACACAATACCATGCCTTTTGCTAGATGCATAAAATGCAAGACCTTCCTCCGTTTCCAAATCAACTGGTCTTCCATGCGATCCCTTTACCATTCTGGGTTCAAGCGGTATGGACTTTGTTTTTGGATCGAAAAACAACTCTACAGGATCGTATCCAGGCTTTCGATGTATGTCGACCTTGCGCGCGAATTCTGGTGCCCTGTTGTCCTCATGCCACCAATAGTAGCTGAACCACTTGTCTTTTGCGGAAATAGCAATAAGTTCGCCACTTCGCTCATGACCAATTGCCATTTCCTTTTTGCTGCGGCTATCCAGAACTTTGTCTATTCCAGGAGCGTTCTCTAACGCCTTTCTAGCTTCTTTTTCATAACCGTCTTTGATAAATATGTGCGAAACCTGATGATCAACCATCGCGAATGCCTTGCTATATTCAAAATCCAGATATTCTTTTTCCTGAATTGTGCGGACAGAAAGTAGATCAGCATCTCGAAGGACAAGATTGAGAGGAATCGCACCATCAACATCATTGAATGAATATTCCGATAAAATAACAAATTGTGTTTCATTTCTTATTCCGATATCAGTCGCCTTTTGTGCAAGTCTCCCTACTATTTCATCAGCTATTTTCAGATCATCGTTAACCTGGACTGATCCCTTACCAAATCTCTGTGCAGAGTAATCAACATGTGGAATATACACGAAGAGAAAATTAGGTCTCTCGGTTTCCATTGTATATTCAGCAGCATTTGCTATCCACTCGCTTGAATTGGATGATGCAAGCGGACCCCAGTAGCTTGCGAGATTGAACTCGCCTAATCTTTCTTTCAGTTTTTCATAGTAACCCTGTGGTTTGGAATAGCACCACATTACCATTTTATCATCTAGGTGTATTGGACGAGGAGTCACCACAATATCCGAGTTGGCATACATGGTATTTTGCCAAAATAGTACAGCAGTTTTCTTATCGCTTCTTTGCTTAATTGTATCCCATATCCTTGGGGTTTGGACAAGCGAGCTGGGTTGTTCCCAAAATGATACGCTGTATGTGCTTCGATCATACAATCCGTTTGCAATAATACCATGCTCTTTGGGAAACTTTCCAGTCAGTATGCTGGCCTGAACACTTGAAGTGACAGCAGGAAATGTCGGTTCAAGTTTTGCTACCTCTCCGTTTTCTGCAAGCTTGGCAATATTTGGCAAAAGACCAGAGTCCAAGTGTTTTTGTTCAAGGCCCACTGTGTCAAGCAATATCGAATAATTCATTTGCTATTTTGCTCTTCGTTGATACTCCCATATCCCTTAAATGAGTTAATATTGCATGAGATACTCTGCTGCAATTGGGACTTCTGTATTCTTGACCTTCGGGAAAAACTAGGAAAGAGAAGAAAATCATCCATCCATATTGACTCAAAATTCTCGATTTAGCGAAGATCGGATATTGTCAAGAAATGGGTTCAATACCCGCAACAATATCTCTTATTGGCGATTAAACGTTAACTAATAAAGAGGATTCTTCTGAAATTAATTACTATGCAGTCCTTAATCTCCAAGTTGTAATAGAGAGTTCTGAAGAAATATCCGCAAGAGATAAAATAGGTAATCTCATCCATGAATTTCGATGCGATCAAGGACATATACCCTAGACTTTTCTAACAAGCTAATTGTGGCAGCAATTTTTGCATTGTTGTTATCATTTTCTTCTCTGAGCATGATCACAAATCGGGCACAAGCAGCTGAAGATAAATTTGGAATAGAAGAACTTTATCCTACAGCGGAAGGCGGGCCCGTTTGGTTTCTAAATAACGAAAAACCAGAAGCCGATGACGAATTTCTATTGACATCACAGAATCACATTAAACTACAAGAAGAGGATTCAGACACATTCGCACTGGATGCGGAGACTGGTACTCAAAAACACGGAGTAAGGCTTCATGCAGATTCTCCAAGTGGCGAGTGGAAGAACGTAGAAATGACTGGCTATTTTAAGCTACAGGAGGGAAATGATCAGTTTACGCTAATAGCGCGGCAGGGCCCAACTTATAATGACAACGGAGGCTGTGGCGCTTATGGTTACTATGGTCTGCTCAGTTCCAACGGCGATGCATATTTTAAGAAAAAATTATGGCATCACGGGGGATATACTGACAGGACTGCAGTGAGATCAGGTGTAGTAGATGGTCTCAATGATAGATGGATAGGCATTAAGTTAGTAGCGTATGATCTGGACAATGACAATGTCAAATTGGAGTTATGGGTCGATGATGGTGATGAGACGAATAATTGGAAGAAGGTCACAGAGTATACAGATGACGGCAACTGGAAAGTTGCAGGAAGCGATTGCGATAAGGATGGAGATGAGATCATAGATGAAGGTACTCGAGGTGGATTCAGAGTAGACGATTCCCAATTTGAATTCAAAAAATTATCGATACGAGAAATATCAGTGGATGGTGATTCAGAGTCGTCAGCAGCAGTAACAGATGAAGAAGGAGGAGGAAGAAGCGGAGACTCTGATTCGTCAGCAGCAGTAACAGATGAAGAGCCTAGAGATTTGATGACTACACAAATAATCTCAAATGGCACAGAAGCTGGTGCTCCAGCCTCATTTAGGTTTGATACACGGACGATAGGCGGAGCAGGACCTTACGATGTTGCCTGGGACTTTGGAGACGGTAGCGATGGTAGCGAAGAACAAAATGTTTTACATACATTTGAAGATGCAGGCACATATAACGTAGCAGTTACTGTTACAGATAGCGAGGGCAAGGAGGCCTCTGACAATGTCGAAATTACAGCGACGGAAGCATCGGGAGAAGAAGAAGATAGCGGAGATTGATGACGCCCACTTATTCTTTTTTGTAGAAAATTAATTGACATATCTTTCTTACTGAAAGCCAGAACATCCAGCCAAGGTATAAAATGGTTCTACACTGCAGATAGATAGCAGTTAGTTTATTCATCAGTTCTTTTATTTTTTAGTCCCATCTTACTATCATCCAAGACCAACCGACTCGGACTATTACGAATATGTAGTGCGGTATGGAGGTTATCACCTACCAACCTTCACTTCCTGCAGCGACTGGTAACAATAACAATATAGCTAGCTAAATTTGGTAAACAAATGGGGACTCAGCAGCATATACTTCACTAAAAGTAACAAGTGACTTCTTGGTTCATACGATTACAGTGATTGATGTCTACACATTAACTTCTGCAAATGTAATGAACAGTAAGCGAAAATTTAGGAGGCAAAGATAATCTGAGGTAAGAAAACTAAGACTTTTTGAATTTTTAACCAATTGGTTATCTCAATATATTTTTCTCATCGGCCATCTGCAGCTGTTCCATTGCATATATTGCTTTCAAATAATCTGGGTCTTGCATGTGATCAAGATAATATTGGACAATAGGACCATCAATTTTATGCCAAAATATAATCCCATCGGCCAACCTGGTTGCTATTGAAAGTGTCGCCATGACAAGCTTATCAGATGGGGGGTCAAAACCTTGCCTTGTATAATTATAAGTTATTGTGGGATACACTATGTATCGAGTAGATTTTCCTTGCAACATTTCCTTGAAATGCGACAGATTTGTTTCAAGTTTTGAAACGTTGTAATAGCTTGCACTCACCAAAACAATTGTGTCTATATATTGACTAAATTTGCTGGTCAATATTTGATCCCCCAAACCCTCAAAATAAATTACTGGACAAAATTTCACATCTCTTCTCTTTTCTTTAAGAGCATCTGTAAGATTCGAATCTACCATGAAATCAATGTTCCTCCAGAACTTCGTGTCATTTCTTGTACTGATCCAATTAAAATCATCTATTGCAAAACCAATAAAAGAAGAAGAATGCCTAGACTTAAGGCTATTAAAGTAAGTCATCCATCCCTTCCAGTCATAGCTACTGGTAGAACCACCCTCTGAAGGAGGTAAGAGAATAATGATTATATCCAATCCTGTTTTCTCCGCAACATCAAGCAACCTTTCGGTCGATTGTAATTCCTTGGGATCCCAAAAATTATCCATTACAAAATAATATTCATTGAATCCTTCTTGCAGGAATTTTGATATGGCAAGTCGTTGTTCTTCCCCCTTCATATCTTCTAAATGAAGTGTGTCTGGGATATACGCTCCCAACTTCTTCTTTTCTGTGGCTAAGAATGGCAAGGTTTGCACTACAGTGTGTGAAGTGTCTGTTCTTTCCTTTTTTTCCATGCTGTAGTTGACATATGCTGTTACTTCGCGATTTGCACTAATCAGAGGATTAAATAACAGCAAAGAGACTATTACAACGGAAATCAGAACTGGCAAGTCGAATTTAGCGTTATTATTCTTAGTATCGGTCCAGTAATGATACTGCTTTTTCATATGGGTCAATGAGTCTTTTTAGGAATTTACTTTTCCAGAAAAACAAAGAGTTGTATTTACTGGTGTTGTTGTGTCTACCATTAGCGACAACTGGATAAACCCAGAGTAATTCCAATGGTTACTGAGCTTTTTTGGATGTAAAACCATAGATCCGTGGAATAATTCATTGATAGTCTTTTAAAGTTTTGCACTTCATAACAACTGACAATAGTCACTTCGAAGTCCCTACGCACTCTAACCTTAGTTAAGAATCTTTGATAGTACCCTCGGTGTTACGCTAGTTCCTTCCTGCTAAACTCATCTTCTCTAAACCCGAAAGCTATAACCGATTATCAAAATTGTAATAACAGAATGAAAGTTAGGTTACTTTACCTGTTTTTGACCATCAGATAGACGGTGTTGCGCTGACCTAGAGCACACTACTTTGCCAGTCCACAGGTTTCTATTTGCAATGGAGGTCTCTGATAATTTTGTCTATCCTTTCAGCTTTGCTATTCAGAAAATTCACAAGTTACCAATTTCCCTTTGCATCTAATACACTCGCTGAAAGACATAGGATACCTTCTGTCACATTTTTGACAATACATATGTGACATTGGATTATGATATGAATTCACAAAATCTGCCAAGATTCTCGGCTATAATAATATTTTGAATGCGATATTTTGGTTTCGATGCAGCCCAGTTAACGGTTATTATATCAGTTAGCCGAGACAATTTTCAGCTGGACACTATTTTTTGATCAGGTTTCCTCGGCCGCTCCTCTGGTAAAAATGCCTATTCTATAAAATGATATTCCATTAGAAATCGCTATTGTATATTCTTTGCATTACAGAGCTTGTTTGAGTTTTTCTATTTAACAAATCGGCTTTTGTGATAATCATATCTAGCCTTATTTTTCATTCACGGACCAATCACGTTGGTATGTTTCATCTTTTAATTTCTGTCCATTGAACATCTTAAAATAGGCCTGCCTTACGCTATTTTGTCTCTCAAGTTCGGCTTGTATCCACAGGTTCTCGAACATTGAATAGTCAGTAAAGACAGTTGATTCGCTATTAGAATACGTAGCTAAACCAGTAGCTTCTGAAAAATTATCTCTGCTGTCGTCGTTAACCTCAATAGTTAATGAAAACGATTGATCGATTATAAAATTAGTAATTTTGCTTCTCAGTGGCTGACGGATAATATTTACATTGATAAGATCATGTTTTTTCTTGACCAAGTCTTTTGGGATATCCTTCATTGTCTCGTCATCAATTTTGATCAAAACCCTGACATTTATGCCTCGGGCTCTTGCAGCTGCGAGCAAATCTATAATCCCATCTCTTTCAGCTCTATAGAATGAGTTCATGGTTGCGAAAAGCACTTGTATGTCAAAGCCTGCTATTTCTATCCGCTCTCCTATAAGTCGGAGTATTGACGACGGATCTTGCAAAGTCTTGATAAATTCTCTTTGAATCCCCTGCTCCATTTCTTTTATTTTGTCCCTTGCAGGTATAGCGTGATTCAAAAGATTCTCAAACAAATTCTGTTGTAGCTTGACAAATGTTTCGTTCTTTGAAAACAGGTACCTATCATCTTCCTCGTTTTCTTTACCAGATTTTTTTATATCATATAAATACAACCTTCCATCTATAATGCAAAAATCCCCACCCAGGATGTCCGTGTGGTATAGGCTCGAGTCCCTTGCCAACTCTGTGGCTAACCCCACGTTTGCCGAGCCGATCGCCGTAACCAGCCTTGCTCTGAGCTTCCTCTTCTTGTTTTCGGTTCTAAGAAACTCAAACAGTGAACCTGAGAGTGTTGATTTAGACTTTGAAAGCTCGCCTAAATAGCAATCGATAGTCTCTCTAGCAGACAGCAATAAATTATAATGTAGTGAATTCTCAGACCGCTTCTTCTTGATTCTTAATTGAAAGTCATCATTGTCTTCCAATATCGAGTCTAGTGTTATTACATAAATCCAAGATATAAAGACCGTATAACTCAAACACAGGAAATTTAAAAGATATGTCCTAAAACATTCAAATCATAGAGGGATGAAATCTTTTATATACATGTCAGCGAACTTAGTTACATATGCCAGTATTCTTAGATGTTCACAAGGTTCCCTTTAGCGAATCAAATTTGAAAGAATTATGTGCATCCCCAACGGATGAATTTGGTGTCCGTCACGTTAACCTCTTGTACAATAAGGATGCAAAGATTTGTTTTTGCCTCCTAGAGGGCCCAGATATTGACGCAATAGAGAAGCACCACGCAAAGGTCAATATAAAGTGTGAATGGATCACAGAAGTGTCTCTAGCACAACCTCTGCAAGGTACCAATTGAAATCTCCATTGTGCTCTAGAGCTGTCTTATCCTGAGTGGGGTGAGTATTGTTTACTCCTCGTAATCTAACGCCTACGAATTCGCAGTTGCAGACGTCAGCACAGCCCTCTATACGTTACTAAGTGCAGAAACTGCAAAGCAGCATGCTTGCGCTTTAGGCAAAGATATTGCTTACAAGCACAGCCAAAATGAAAATTTGTCTAGTTCAACAATAATCAAATTCTATATTCCGAAATAGTTTATAGTGACGTTCTGAACGTTTGTTAAGGTAGTGGATGCACGGGTTGACAATAACTCTTTAACATATTTTGCTAAGTATTGAGGGTAAGTATTAATTTCAATCAATATAATAAACAGTATCTTGATGGTGTTGATTTGCAAAAGTGGACAGCAATACAAAACGGTTTATAATTGAAACTTTGATGTGGATTGGCATCTACTTTGGAATGGCATTTATTTTTTCTAGGCTACTCCCGTTTCCTTATTCTCTAATAGCTATAGTTGCTGCAGTAATAGGACTGGGATATTATAGAAGAAGAAGATATCTTCGAAGAAATGATCAATCCTCCACTTCAAATTCTTCATACTTTGGCGATATCTTTGGTTCCAAAACCAGCGTAAGTTATTACTGCATGAACTGCGGAGCAAAACATAACCAAACATCCTGCCCCAATTGCGGGTCAAAATTGAAAAAGGCGGGATTCTGAACTAACAAATTGCTTGCCAATGAAATACCTAAATGCAAGTCGGTGTGCCTGTGTCATCTATCTTAACCTTACGAAAAACAAGTGCAACGTCTCTAACGAATGTAGTATCTATGAAGAGTGAACCAGGTCAAAGAATTGAAATCTCATTATATATATAGCAATTTATGAAATCATTGCACCTGCATGTACTATTTTAAGACAGCGACAATATTAAGTAGTGTTAAAGTCAAATGTTCCTGTAAACTAGGAAGTAAAGGTATAGCAAAAAACCATTTAATTAATTCTGAGATGTAATGCAGTATCTAAAAAATGATTAAAATTTTACAATATGCTCCCCAAAAGTCGCCACGCTATTGATAGCCCAGGCTCCGGTTCTTTAGATGAACTTGAGTCCATGACAAAAACATCATAGTTATCAAATTGGCCATCAATAAATAAATCTCAGTAATTGCATGAGCTGATATCTTTCTTTGTTGTCTTATCCTATCCTATCGCTGCTGGGTGTGCGTTGTTGATCTGCTGTTCGAGTCCTAATGTAAGATAATGCAATTGAAATGCCCAGGATGGAACAAATTATTGCCAGGGATAACTCTATTGGTATATCATAAAGCTCTGATAGCAACATTTTGAATCCTATAAAGAATAACAATGCAGTTAGTGCTGGTTTTAGGTAGTAAAATTTCTCCATAGACCTTGATAGGAGAAAATATAGACTGCGGAGTCCAAATATTGCAAAGATGTTTGATGTTATAACAATAAAGGGATCCGATGTGATCGCTAAAACTGCAGGAATTGAATCAAGTGCAAAGACAAGGTCGGTCATTTCTACAATAACAAGTGCGACTAGCAGAGGAGTGGCATACAATACGCCGTTTTGACGAAGCAGAAACTTATCGGTATTTAGGTTTACTTCAACTGGCATAATTTTCCTTAAGGCTCGCACTGCGATGTTTTTTTCTACTTCTATTTTCTCCTGCTTCTTTTGCATGAACATCCTAATTGCAGTATAGATCAGAAACGCACCAAAGACATAAATCATCCAGTGAAATGTCTCAAGCAAAGAAACTCCTGCAATTATCAAGGGTATTCTCATAGCGATTGCACTCAATATTCCAACTGATAAGACCTTGTGTTGATATCGATGCGGGATAACTAAGGAGCTAAAAATTAGCAAGAAGACGAACATATTATCAACGCTAAGGGTCTTTTCAAGAGCATAACCTGTAATGTATTCAAGCATCTTCTCATATCCCATAACCAGATAGATTAAACCAGCAAATATCAACCCGAGCGATATCCAGGTGATCGTCCAAGCAAGAGCCCCATTGGTTGAACGCACTCGCTTGGCCCCGGAGAATGCTTTTTCTTTTTGACCACGTGAATATACTTCTTTAATTTTAGCTATCATGCCAAGATCGATCGATAAAGCTACGCCAACAAAGATCGCAAATATAACCCACATCAGGGCGGGATTCAGATTTTGTGTAGCCGAGATACTTTCATGCAGCAATTCTTGTTCAGTCCCAGGCTAGACGAAAATACACACAACTAAGATATGCCAGATACATATATACGCACTCTAGTTCCTCGCGCTGGAAGGGATATCATCAACTCCTTTAAACATAGTTCCATCAGGACTGATTTAAGCAAAATTTGAACAAAGAGCAATTAATATCATTTAGCTTGAAATTAGACATCTTCAATGATGCACCTGTCAGGATCGATATATCAACTTTGAGATTGTGAGCAAAGGTAAAAATAAGAATCCAAATCAGAAAATACAACCAAAATCTTATTAGAAGCAAAACCTTATTTCTTATCTGAAAAATGGGGTCTCAAGTAGTCTCGCTAAGAGTGCTTACTGCTTACCCCCAGGATGTGGGGCGCGGCATCGTGCGCATCGATCGCCGATCTATGGATATCCTAGAGGTTACAAATGGAGATTTAGTTGAGATTATTGGAGAAAAAGAGGGAACAGATGCACGGTGTTATCAGCTCCTGCCGCTAGATGAGGATAGAGGTATTGCAAGGATTGACCCTGCTTTGAGGAAGATAATATGGGTTACTATCGACAACAGCGTGACTGTAAGAAAGATGGTAGGTAGCGGGGTGATTTCCGAAGAGCCTAAAAGCAAAAAACCTGACGAGGAAGAGGAAGCAAGAATTCAGGCAGCTCCTCCGAGCGAGTCTGGTGAGCATATCGAATCAAATGCCCAGGATGAAACAGCGGCAACGGCTTTCCCTTCAGCTGCTGCGCTCTTTGTGTTATCTGGTTCATGTATAGCCTTCGAGAAAGAGAGACCAAAGATAATGCACTTTATATCTACTCTAGAGTCCCTGACGCACAGCCAAAGTAAATCCAAATGCTATTCTGACGGCAAGAAAGCATTAGGATGGGATTTTTTTCTGCTTGAGATGGACGAAACCTTAGTAGACAAGTTGCTCGATATTTATCCGGAGATAAAGAAGCAAGAGGCGGGCAGCATGGAAGATCGATTTGCGCTTTGGATGAACAAGCAGCTAAAGAAGGTGGCTCATACGGATTACCATCTAAAGTTAAGCGATGTTCCACAAGAGAAAAATAAGGGATTCAGACTTAATCCAGAACACTTCAGAGATGAGACAAGCTTGGAAGATCTGCGCTGAGCATTGTGACTTAATTACAATTGAGTGCAGGAACAAAATTAAGGGAATAGCGAAACCCATTTCTGAGCGATAATCAATTATAGTTTAGACTCACTAGCAGCTTCACTTAAGGCTTCTTTTTGATGCTGGCAGTTGCTCAAACCATAGATATGTGTTGACGACATATGGCAGGACGCCAAAGCACAATTTCGGCTTCAATAACCTCGAGACCCGCGGCTTTATGTGACCATTTTTTGCAAATTTACAAACAGATAATGATTAGCCAATCTCTCGGTACTTTGCTCTTCAATTCTTATGTTGCCGCATAATGTTTTCATCTTTATTTTACTTGGCTCAGGAGCTTTTATTGTTAATATGTCAAGGCCACCAGGGTGCAAAAGAATATCGCGGTAGGAGCCTTCCTGCTCAGCTCCTATTTGGTTCCACTTCATCTCCTCATTCGTCATCACCATCGTCTTGGTTATCACCATCGTCTTGGTTATCACCATCGTCTTGGTTATCACCATCGTCTTGGTTATCACCATCGTCTTGGTTATCACCATCGTCTTGGTTATCACCATCGTCTTGGTCAGCCACATTTCCACCTTCGGGTGCTCCCTCTAGGTCATCTGGTTGACTGTTTACTGCTTCCTCATCTTGCGGTGGTTCTGCCGGTGACAATAAGACAAAGGAGTCAAATATTTGCTTGACTGCTGGAGGCAAAGATGATAAGCTGCCAACACCTATTGTTTGCTCGGCGTCAGAGACAGAACTACCTTCGTAGAATATGATATAGCCGTTTGTCATACCAGAGTTGGGTGCCGTTGCGTCAGAAGCAGTTGAAATAAGATATCCACTTCTTGTTTCATTTGGAGCAATTGCAGTAGTGTAGGTCAACTCTACGAACTTGGCAGGCAGTGTTGTTACTGTTTGGTTTGTTTGCGGATTTGTAAGGTTAACTGTCATATCGGCCCTATTTACAATATGGATACCTCTGTAACCAACTTCCTCAAGCTTTTGTAAATGGTATAGTAAAATATCATCATCAGTTGTAGCTAGTTCATTGTTGTTAGCAGTAGTAGCATTGTTGCTTCTTTGAAGTCTATTGTCTAAGTCAGGATACCGAACAATGTGTATTGTATGCTCCTCGCGTCCATCACAACTTAAAGTTCCATCTTCGTTAACGTCAGAAAGTTTTGTTGTTTGTCCTGGTAACTGTTGTTCTTGTTGTGGACATAATTGTGCTAATATTCCATAGCCTCGAGTAGCCTCTTCTGATAAGAAGGAACCTGTATTATTGACATCTTGAATTGTCCATCCTCGAGGTACTTGTATGCTAAAGCCGTCAGTTGTGCTTTGGAACGCTTTCGTATTCTCAATAGCTGCTGGTTGGCTGACGCTGCTTGCTTCAAAATCTTCCTGAGGACTCGCAGAATCATATACAAACGCTAAATTTTCTTTTTGTATGTCAAGTGGGTCTCCTGGCGGGAAGTATGTCAACACCATCCTGTAGTTACCACTGGCCAACATTGGCTGGTCTGAATCAAAGTCGTCTTGCTCACCTGCAACAAAGCTGTACGTGAAGGTGTTATCCTCCCTTACGGCAGAGACTCCACGCTCCACTATGTCCCCTTGTGGATCTATTGCCTCCAGGCCCACAAAAGAACTCCGAGTGCGTTCCTCGACAGAACCACTAACTGTAATTGTATCACCCATTCTGAAACTTTCTCCATTGAGAGCGGCTGAAAGACCTCCTTCAGACTCTGCTTGTTCCTGCTGCGGCAGCTGTGCAGTAATTATGCTGAAATTGGAAGTAAAGAGAACAACAGCAATTGTTGCTATCAGCGATATTGACAGAGTTGAGGAAGTCAATAATTGTGACGACTTTTTCATAATCCTCTGCTCAACGATATAATATCATAAAATAAGGCTAATTGTCGTACATGTCTAACTTGGAGATCACGAATATTGTAGTTGTTCTCGCTCAGTTCGCCTGCATACATGGAGAGGAAAATCCAATAGAAAGGAGCGAAGATGGGCCCGCTCCACCAGAGAAAATTTTTATGAAGACTTACTAAAGGTCGCTGATATTTTACTTCGTTGTGTCTTGCATATGAGAATCTAGTATTAGTCCCAAAATTGTCTTTTTGTTCCACAGTATGTTTAGAAAAGGACAGAGGTTACTGGATCATAATTTGGAACATATAGTCTGGCATCGTCTGGAATTATAGCGTGGACTGCATGTCTGAGGAGGAGCAGGAGGAGGAGCACCGCAATGATAATGCAGTAGCTAGCTCAGGGTTAGCGATTAATAGCGCCATAGGGCTTAATAATTGTCAAAATCTTGTTGCGAACTATCGACTCTGCGTCAGATTCCCTTTCAAATGATATTATTAAAATAGATTTTCCGTCTAGCCCAACAGGAATCGTTGCTCTCTTTAATTTTTCATAAGTTGCGATTACATAAAGAGTCTTACCCAGCTTTTCTTCGAGATTCCTTCTACTTCCCATTCTCCAGAGTGAATTTTGGATGGATGATGCCGTTTCCTCTTGAGTTAACAGAGGGATCAAATTAGCTCGGTACCTCGTGGCTAATATTGCCCCGGTTAATGTTGCAATGCCTACAAATCTAATCGATTCATCGGCTCCCAATATTAGCTGACAAAATTCTTCAAATATTGTAGGCGGAGAGCCTGCTGAAGTCGCCATTATCAGATGTTGCCTACAATCATCAGCAGACTGGAGCTATTTTTATTTTATGCTATCCTTTTTACATATATTATTGAGGCTAACAGTATCCTTTTCAATGATTATCTAAGACAGTTAAAAAACAGAAAAATAATTGGATTCTCAAGCATGCATATCCTCATCGATTTTACGCTAAATTGTATTAACAAAATAAAATATTGAGAAGAGCCAAACAGCAGCTAATCCTTCCTTCTCATTGCTCTTATGATATACGCCACTGCGGAAAAATATGGCTTCAATTAGTTATCCTTGGACCTTTTATCCTTATGATCCCTTGCCTCCCCATCCGAATTAGAAAATAAGCCACAGATGTTAGACATACGAATCTTGCTTGTTTGTCATTTTGTTTGTCGTCTCCGACACAAAATCTATTGAGAAAATAAGAATTTTTCATGAAACCTGCGTTTCATATGCACATTAAATAATTAGCATAAACATTTTCATTTGTTGGCATTAGCTGACACCACAGCCAATATTCTAATATCATAATGCAGGATCAAAACAAATAATTATGAAATTCAGAACAAGAATCTAGATAACAAGTCAGATTTTGGAAATTGCGAACGGTGGCGTGACTAGTAAGACTAAGGTAACGCATAAAGCAACCATAGTTACGTGCATTTGAAAGCATAGCTCATGGCTCTATCAGATAAGGGCTTGATAAGTTTTGACTTGAATACTTGCACGTTTATGAGTACAGAAGAAGTGCTGATTTTTCTTAGAACCTACAATCACCTATCTGAGCTCATATGCCAAGTGCTACCAGAGGACCAGAAACAACAAAAAGAAGAACGCTTGCCGTAATATTAATACGAGCAAAGAAGAATATGCAGAAGAAGTCTGGCACGAGCGACAATAGAACTACGAGGAGGTGTTTTGAGATAAAAAAGGAAGATGAGGAGACAACGGATCAATTAAATCAAGTTTGTATTCATGTATGTCTGTCTATATCTTGCCGCGCGCAGATATAAGGTCATTTTCCGCTCCCCCAAGCTGGACTAGCCTGGCTTCCTCCTGCAACCGTAACTGTTGAGGCTTGAGTTATATTGGATCCCAGTACAGGAACCGCATTGGATGCAAACTGGAGAATAGGCGCGTGCCATATGCCAAAGCCTACCATAAAGACCATAGCAAATATCAAAACTGCAACTATGACCCTAGGCTCCTTTACTCTTCGCATATCAGGAGCATCTTCCATATACATCTTCCTTATTATCCAGGCGTAGTAACCAAGCGAAAGTGCGCTATTTAGGACGCCTGCAATAGCGAGCCATGGCCCCCATGCGACAATCGGTCCAGCATCAATACCGGCGCTAAAGAGCACCAGCTTGCTCCAGAAACCACTGAGGGGCGGAACACCAGCAAGAGCAAGTAACGAAATTGAAAGTGCTATTGCAGTTATCGGCATGCGTCTACCAAGACCTCTATATTTCTCTAAACTATAGCCGGCAAGCACCGTTGCCACTACTGCTACGACAATGAAAGCCGCAGATTTCATAACTGCATGGTTCATTATATGAAATAGTGAGCCTGGGAGCGCTTGATCCGAGTAGGGGGCAAGCGCAATACCCATCATAATATAACCTGCCTGTGCAATAGAAGAATACGCAAGTATCCTTGGCACGCTTTTTTGTACTAGTGCGGCAAGGTTACCTAAGGTCATAGTAAAGACTGCTACTACAGCGAGGGTCAGCGTCCAGTCGAGGTTTAGCGCAAACAGCCCAAGTACGATAACCCTGATAGCCGCTGCAAAGCCGGCCTTCTTGGTGCCAGCAGCTAACAGTGCACCGATGGGGGTCGGTGCTCCTTCATATGCATCAGGCAGCCACATGTGGAAGGGGACCAAGCCCATTTTGAACCCAAAGCCCGCGATGAAGAATGCTACAGCGAGAAGTCCGACTGGCGTTAGGCTTGGATCGAGGTTTACAAGTGCGTTTATAGAATCTCCTATGTTGGTTGTACCTGTAATCCCATAGACAAGTCCTATGCCAAGGAGAATAATTCCAGATGAAAGTGCGCCAAACATGAAATACTTAATTGCTGCCTCGTTTGATATCGGATCCCTTTTTGAAAATCCGGCGAGCGCATACGTGGGAAGCGACATTAGCTCCCATGCAACCAATAGCATTACAAGGTCAGTCGAATAGGCAATTACCACCATGCCTATACTTGATAGAAGTATCAGAGAATAGTAAGCAGCAGGATTGGACTTACCCTTATAATAATTCAAAGATGACGCGGTGACCACTATAGATACAATAAGGAGAGCAATAGCAAAAAAGGAGCCAAACAGATCATCTACTACGACATCTTGCGAGAACGACATGGCTGGCAGTACTTCGCCATTCAGAACTCGAAACACGATTATGGCCATGGATAGGATAAGTGCGCCAAACGCAATTGCACTGTATAGCTTGTTCCTATCCTTGCCTTTTTCACGCGTTGCTGCGTCAACTGCAGGAATGGCAAGGCCAACTGAGCCCAATATTATCGTGACCAATATTGGAGAAGTTAGGAGGTCAACCATTTTTTGTCATATCCACCTCCTCTACAAGAATAGAAGCATCACAACTATCATGATGCCAGCTGCAAAAACGAAAATGTATGTCTGTGTAATTCCGGTCTGACCTGCTTTGACCACTCCCGACATGTAAGACATTGATTGCTGCAAAGCCGGGTTAATGCCATCGACAATCGTGCTCTCAAAATATCGCCAGATAAAGCGATAAATTGCGAGTGGGCCGATCACAAAGCCCCAATAGAGTCCACTATTTAGGTACCATCTGTTGAAGAGAAATTTCCAAACGGCTCGGGTTACAACGCTCCTTGAAATGATTTGCGGGTCTATCTTGCGTCCGATGTAAAATAGGTAGCCTAGAGTACCGCCGATTGCAAATGCGACTATCGATGCAATTGCAGCCTCTAGATTTAACCCAAACCAAGTTTTATCGCCTTCAGGTGCAATCGGTATAGAAGGAGCTTCTGTGCTCGCCTGCTCACCACTAGGAATACCAAAGAACGCGGAGAGGTATTCCCCGAACAGGTGGTGGAGGTCACCCTCAACTACAGGGCCAATTACACCAAGTGCGATAGTAGCAACAGCGAGTATCCCGTATGGAACCCACATCCGAGGTCCCGCTTCATGTATGTGATGCCCCCTATGCTCCATCTCTTCGATATGTTTGCTTTTCTTGCCAAAGAATGCCATTCCTAGCATTCTGAATGTATAGAACGCAGTCATAATTGCCACGATGACCGCTATTATGAAAAGCGGAGTTGAGAAAGCATAGCCGGATTCAAGGAGTGAGGCAAAAACGGCGTCCTTGCTCCAGAAGCCGATGGTGACGAGCGGTCCTGCGGCAAGGGAGAGGCCTGCTAGGAGCATAAAGATGTATGTCTTTTTCATATTTGTTTTTAGTCCTCCCATATCGGTCATGAACCGAGACCCTACACCATGAAGAAGGGCTCCGGCTCCCATAAAAAGAGATGCTTTGAACAGAGCATGACTCATAAGTTGGAAGAACCCTGCGGTGTAGCCGTCGACAAAGTTTAGTGAAAGTCCAGCGATGCCAAGTGCCATCATCATGTAGCCAATCTGCGAACCAGTAGAATATGCAAGAACCTTCTTTATTTCAGGGTTAACAAGCGCTTGTGTTGCAAGCAAAAATGCAGTGATTGCACCCACCCATGCAACAACTTCAAAGAACTGCTGGACGCTGAACGCTCCCAAAGTTCCTAGAGCAAAGAACAATGGTCCAATACGGGCTACCAAGAATACACCAGCCTTGACCATTGTCGCAGCATGAATGAGAGCAGAAACTGCTGTGGGGCCTGTCATAGCTTCAAGCAGCCATTCATTTAGTGGAAATTGGGCCGATTTACCTATGGCTCCGCCAAAGAGCAGAACCGCTGCCGGGACAAGCAAGTTTTGCTGTGACATCGTGAATGCCCATCCAGGGTTTTCGAGCAGCTCCTTGAAGCCAAAGGTTCCAGCGTGTATGAAAATCAGGAACATACCCGCAAGCATCATTGTGTCTCCTGCGCGTGTCATAAGGAAAGCCTTCATGCCTGCATGCGTAGGCGAGGTCCACATGGGGATACCGCCTGCAATATTTCCTTCCACACCAACAAAGTCTTTCTTTCTGTCATTGTACCAGAAACCAATAAGTGCATATGATGCAAGGCCTACGCCTTCCCAACCGAAAAATACCATAAGCAGGTTGTCAGATAGCACGATTAACTGCATAGATCCTATAAAGAAGAGCATAAAGAACCAGAAACGTGTAAGATCTTTATCCCCATGCATGTAGCCTGTCGAGTATACCATGATAAGAAAGGAGATCCATGCTACTAGATTCGTCATGATAATGGCCAAGGGATCTGCAAGTACTCCAGCCTCAAGGTGTAGCGCGGAAATCCAAGGTATCTGGCTATGTATCTCAGTCACTTGCAGTGCAAAAGGAATTAAGGTGGCAGCAGAAATTGCACTTGCCAGAGCAAATCCCACTGCAGTGTAATCGCGGACACGGTGACCCGCTCGTGCAACTGCTGCAATGATTGCCGCACCTACAAATGGTAGCAGCCACACGAGCCAAGCGTTAACTGCAATTCCCTCAAACCCTATTGTTGTTGCCATCTATATCTCACGCAACCCTCTCACTGTTTGTACCACCCAGGTTCCAATTGCCAGTCTAGCAGACTCGTCTCCTCCTCATCCTCCTTCTCCAGAGGTTAGTCCTAGAACTTGTGGCACAGCAGCCCCTGCTGAATCTGTCTCTGCAGCCATGCTAGCGTTTTGTGACGGTACAGCTAGTATCTCTTCTTGTCCCTGAAACATGTTATTATTATAATAATCCATGACTGGGTTTAGAAACAAGTCTGGATAGACGCCTATTATAAGTGTCATTGCGGCAAATACCGCCATAGTCACAGTAATATATCGATTTGAGTCTTTTACATGAGCCAATTGCTCAGGTATCTTACCGAAGAATATGCGCTTGTACATCCAGAGGATGTACGCCGAAGATAGCACAGTGGTAAGGATTCCGAGGGCAAACATTACTATCCTTAATGGATCCATCTGAGCTGTTGCAGTCTGCAATACGCCAGCGAATAAGGTCCATTCGGCCATAAAGCCGCTTGTCGGCGGTATCCCAATAATAGTTAAAGCACCTATCATTGCCAACACCGCGGTATACGGCATCTTACCTGCAAGTCCACCGAGGTTAGCCATGCTCCTCGTGCCCGTTTGAAGGATGATTGAGCCCGCCATCATGAAAAGTATTGCCTTTCCAAGGCCATGAGTTACATACATCATTGTAGCACCAGTAATGCCAAGTACGCTTTCTGAGCCCAGACCAAAGAGAATATAACCCATTTGGCTTATGCTGGAATAAGCAAGCACCTTTTTGATGTCGTCCTGCATAAGAGCCATTGCACCTCCGTATATCATAGTCGCAAGACCCCACATGCTGATATACAGACTATATTGCTCGTAGGTACCTGTACCTGCCAAAAGATCCATCCAGAGTCGCAAGAGACCGTATGCCCCTATGCCGATCATGGCTGGAGATAAGAGTGCAGAAATCGGAGTAGGAGCCTCTGCATGAGCGTATGGGAGCCAAATGTGAAGTAAAAATGCAGCGAGTTTTACACCCAATCCGATCACAAGTGCAAACACAATGAGCGGAAGCCATTGAGCTGGAATGTTGCCCGCGTTTGCCTTAACTGTGTCGTAATCAAACCCTCCTGCAAAGAATCCCATCGCCAATAGGCCAAGCAGCAAAACGACTGCGCCAACATGGGTCCAGAAGAAGAACATTAGAGCTATCCTTCGTCTTGCTCCATAACCATAGAAGGCCAGCAGGAAGAATGATGGCACAAGCATAAGCTCAAAGAATACATAGAATTGAATGAGATTGGTCGCTAAGACCGTGCCTAGCATCCCCATGGAAAATGCTAGATAAAGTCCGAAGTAGAGTGCTATCTGGTTGTTGACGTACTGCTTAGTCTCCAACACAGTTGCCTGCGAGCTGGCTCCAAGATTTTTGCTTGGAGGACCATGTGAATCGTGAGCGGAAGAAGTGCTTTCATTTCCATATCCTATTCCTCCTCTACCCGTTTCTGCTTCATTCCCATGCCCCGGCAAATCCTCACGCACCTTATGAACCATATAAGGCCTTGAGTATAGAGCAATTACCATACAGAGAATGTAAATAATTAGAGCAAATGGCATACTTAGGCCATCAAGCCTCAGCCCAAAGTTGCCAAACTGACCCCAGGCATATTGTTCGACGTATATTTTTTGTTGGCCGGTATAGATTCCAATAGCTGGAACCAGCAATAATCCAGTTGAAATTGCGAGAGCTCCAAAGGAAAACCAGGTAGCAGCCCTTGCACCTGACTTTCTCCCTATTGCATAGGCAAGTGGTGCCAACAGAAGGGGTATGAATAGTGCTGCTAATAGGAAATATGAATCTGCCATTTTGATATCTCTTACCCTCGCAAACTCCTAAATTCTTCAACATCAATCTCTTTATACAGTCTATATGCTACGATGATGAGTCCAAGGCCTACGGCCACCTCCGCGGCCGCTATAGCAATTGAAAAAAGCGCCACTACCTGGCCCTGTCCATTTGGAAGGCCCCTTGAAAATGCGACTAGCAATAGGTTTGCAGCATTGGCAATGATTTCGATGGAGAATAGCATCCTAATTGCGTTGCGTTTTACCACAAGACCATAGATTCCGATGGCAACGAGGACCACCGAAACAATTACAAAATCAACTAGTTCGCTCACGGCGTTGTTGCTCCTCCATATCCTCTTCTCCTTTTTCCTCTCCTTCTTCGCCTGTAATGGTCTCTCTCCGTGCAAGCGCTAGTGCTGCAATAATCGCTCCTGCTAGCGTTAATCCTAGTAGGATTAGAGCAGGGGCATAATAGGTCAGCATAAGCCTACCTATTTCGGTGAAGTTGATTGCAGGAGAAGCATTAAAGTCGCCAAACTGGCCGCTAAGCCCAGAGGTTATCACAATCGCCCCGAGACTAGACATTATTATCAGCATCAGTGCTATCCCTGCACCCTTTCTCTTCTTGTCCTCCTTTGTTGTGAACAGAGCTTGGGTTCTCACTAACATGACTGTAAATATGATAAGTACTGCAACTGCGCCAACATAAACTGCTATTTGAAACATTGCTACAAATGGTGCGTCCAATAAAAGGAAAAAGCCTGCAATGCCAAGCATTGAGATTGCTAGCGCAATTGCGCCATAGATTAGCTCACGCGCTTCGAGGGCAATAATGGCGGTTCCAACTGTAAGAACTGCGACGGCGATAAAGATAGGGTCAGCCATGCGTTGCTCCCCTGTCATCTATTACAATCTCTACATCACCTTGATACTTGGGCTTGACTGCAAGCTGTGCTGGTGTGTAAATAAGATGCTCTTTTGTGAATGCGGATAGCTCGTAGTCGTCTGTCATAAAGAGTG
>JBJMEA010000138.1:0-76457 GCA_045809625.1 Nitrososphaera sp.
AGCTAATATGCTAGTTAGACTTATCGTTATATTAATTATTTACAATAGAATTCATTTTGTGTGGTTTTATACATTTTTCACTGTTTACTCACCATGTTGTGGTTATAGAACCTATAAGCCTACACGGCCCTATTTTTTCGCTCTTCACTGTGCCCATGTATCGGACACTTTGCAATACATTGTAATTGTTGCCTTGAAGCTTGATTTTTCTACCTTATTATACAATGTCGCTGTACGCTGCTAAACCATACCTTTTCTGATTACAAGTCGAACCATTAATTATCTTCTACTGCATAAGCATAAGTATAAGCATCAAAATGAATTTAATTTCCTTTCTTTGGATTCTGACTAGATAGTTAGCTGTTCGTACCACATTTCTTAATAATTCCCAAGTGACCCTATTATTGTTGCAAACAAGAAATATCGTGATATTTGGGACAATAGTAATTCTCGTCGGAACTATAGTCTCCATGGCTACCACCTCTGGCATAGCTGCTGCTCAAACAATTGCTGGTGCTTCATCTGCTGATAACAACACCGACATTACAAGAGGCATCAATGATGCTGCTCAGGTCGGAAATGTCACGAGTGCAGGAGGAACAAATCTATCAACATCCGAGATAAGAACGAATTTAGAACAAGCACGCACAGCATTACAGAATAATGATACTCAAACTGCAATCATGTATCTAAATCTGACTCTAGACGCAATGGGAAACAGTGGTGCTACGGAAGGTAACATAACTAGTGGTAGTAGCAGTACTACTGCTGGTGGTATTCGTGGTGATGGAGGAGGTAATACTACCACTACAGGCAGCGAGGAAGGCGGCATTTCCATGGGTGGAACAGGCGCAGCGGACGACTATGATGGGACAGCAGATGACTGACTAGATTACCAACGTAGAGAAGGATGACTGGATATTGGAACAAACACATTAGATAAACTGACGAAGATGCTGCAAAGAAATATCACATCTCAAACTCACTAAAAGTTATGAATTGTAAAACAATAGGCTCAGGGCGCCACATCCAATATAGGTAATCAAGGCATTCATGAATAAACCAATGCGTGATTTAATTCATTAGCACTTTCTAATAGACTTGCTTGTATTGAAGTAACACTCTCCCGTAGTATCTAAGTTACAAGCTGAACGTCGGATAAAAGAATCGACGCTTCCTACTTTTTTCTTTCAGATGATTTATTACATTATACGATAAAATTTACATTTCAGAAAAATAAATCATGTTGTATCTTTTGAAGAATGATACATACTAATAAAGAAGAACATGCCTGAAACTGTTGTTATTGTCGTAGTCACACTTTAAGATACTGCGGTTATAAGATTAAAGTTATCCCACAAAAATCTAAAAACAAGAGTGGCAACAAAAAATGCCGTCCCTATTACTACATTATACAGACCATACGCGGTTCCTCTCAATTCAGAGGTAACATACCTTGGTGTAACACCCCTTTGCACAGTTTCTGAGATGCCCATATACAGTCTGAAGATGGTTGCTAGTATTATGTAGGCATGGAGTGGTTCTTCTGATAGTAGTAGCATTCCTATAGTTGAAATAGCAAATACCGAATATCCAATTATCAACACTTTTCTTTTCCTACTTTAACTGCAAGAACGTCCGAGGCTATTCCAATAGCAATATGGGTTACCTTGAGCGTGGAGTATATCAATGGTATGTACTTTTCAGCTATTCCTAAGTCTGATGCTTGCAGCAAAATAGATGGAAAATTAAAAGCTCCAATACCGAAGATACCTGTAATAGTTAAAAGAATGAGAAAAGGTCTGTTGTCTCTTATTATTCTGTTGATATTTGAAATCATGCTTACTCGAGAAGAAGATCTCTTTACTACGCCCTCTTTTACAAAGAATATCAGAATCAAAACTGCTATAGCGCTAGGAATTAATGAGAGTAGAAATATTCCTCTTATGTCGACTACCTGCAAAAGGGCAAAAGCAGCAATAGGCCCAACTATTGCACCGAGCTGGTCTATTGTCCTATGTATTCCAAATGCTCTTCCAACTCTGGATTCGGATACCGAGTCAGTAATTCAAGCATCCCTTGGAGCAATCTTGATATCTTTTCCCATTCTGTCTCCAAATCTAACCACAAAAGCAGGCAATCCAGGTAGCGGAAGCTGCAAAGAACGGTTTTGTTATGGTGGAAAGACCATAGCCAGCAATAACGAAA
Organism: Nitrososphaera sp.; assembly: GCA_045809625.1. Taxonomy (GTDB): domain Archaea; phylum Thermoproteota; class Nitrososphaeria; order Nitrososphaerales; family Nitrososphaeraceae; genus Nitrososphaera. The sequence goes on from JBJMEA010000138.1 coordinate 2,209, forward strand.
ATCTTTCTTTTTCCTACCTTATCAGATAGAGAACCTGAGATCATTCTAAACGAATAGCTTGTGAGCTCTGAAGAACCCTCAATTGCTCCAATGCCTGTGAAGCATCAAGAGAAGAAACTAGGAACAGCGGTAAAACCCCAAGAACCCTCTCTGTCGAAAAATTCTGTAAAAAAGCTGACTAGACCCAGCACAGTGACATTACGCATTCCTCCATTATGCCATCCCAATTAGCTGATGCCTCGATAGAGATATTGTTTTTGATTTTTTGGGCGTCGTTATCATCACTGGGTAATGTCAAAACTGGATTGACTTATCCACATTATTATTATTATTACCTTTTCATGCTTGCCATTCAGATGTCAGAATTAACGCAGGCAGAACCATTTCATTAAGTGCCGGCTACAGCTCTTACCTCAAACGGTAGTTATACAGGATCGGTAGGTAGTTTAGTGGTATGGTATGCACCCACTTGTTACATCTCTCAGCTTTATGAAGTTACATAGCGAAAGAAAATATCTTATTAGATGCAGCGATAAATATTTTGCCATGGCTCGAAGATGGTGTTGAAAAGTGAGCAACATCACCAAGGCTTTGTTGAAACAATATCTTTCCTGTAGCTTGATCAAAAGCAACAAGTTGTCCCTTGTTAATATTGACTGACCACACAAGACCGCCGGCAATAATAGGTGGACCCGCGTTAAATGATGGGCCAGTCCATCTCACTGTAAACGAAGAATAATTGTTGTCCACTCGATGGTCGGTACTATTGTCAATTTTGCTGGTGATGCTCTCATTAGCAATACCTTCGCTAGCAGTAGGTGTAGCACTATTGTTCGAATCAGCAGCCGTAGCAGATTGCAAGTACAGCGCTACAAGCCCATCCCTGCATGGAACAAACAAGTAAGGTGCAGCGAATGCTGTGCCGCCATAACCTCCTTTCTCACAAACTGGGGCTGAAAATATTTGGCCATTATTTCCGCCTAGTTTGTCACCTCTAAGAAGATAGCCGATTCCCTCCTTACCAACCTGAAAGATTGTAGAAACATTATTCATATAATGAGTGCGATTCATATCCTGATCGCTAGTATTGCTATCACCTAGAATACTGGGTCCAACGGAACCAAGATCGGTATCAGAATCACTAAGCTTGGCCCAGTTGCCAGGGGCAAACCAGTCTATAACTTTTTGAAGATTCGGAGATAGTTTAATCACACTGTTGCCAAAATCAAAATCCGTTTTAGAAGCGCCATTTCCAGTAGCTACAAGAATACTTCCATTCTGATCAATCGCTGGACCTGATGGCGCCCAAATCCCTGCTTCACGACGTGTCGGAACTTGAAAAGACATTGGAGAAAGTTGCTGATTACTCTCTTCAATACCTCCATTATCTATCCCTGTCGACTTTGCGCTACTATTGCTGCTGTTAAGAGAGAGATAGGGTATAGGGGCACCCACCATCCAACCGTGGTACTGGCCACAGTCACCATATAACCCGCCAAAAGGAACATATACTATTACACCACTCCCGCTTCCTCCTCCCCCCGCAACGGTGCCTGCCTCTTCAGTGTTATTGTTGTTGCTATCATCATAATACGAAAGTGCCAAAGCGCCTCTTTGCTGCTCTACTTTAGGATCAGAGCCAGCAGGATCGATGGAAGCTTCAAAGCGTATCATCCCCGTATTAATATCGATGCCAAATAATTCGTGGATATGAGTATTACCTAAGAATCCAACAGCAAATATTGTCTGCGTCTTCAAATCAATCACTGGAGTTCCAATAATCCCAGTTGGGTCTATGTTACCGCATGGCAAATCAGAAAGGGGAACAGGAGGTCCGAAATTGGTTCGCCAAATAACTTTTCCAGTATTTGAGTCAAGAGAGTATATTGTATTGTTAGATGTCGCTACAAACACCATGCTTCGGGCTACCAGCGGTTCTGCGTAGATAATACCGTCCAAAGGATCAGAAGTCCAGTTATTATTGATAGATAAGGAAGCAGAGTTATTATTATTATTGTTGTTGTTGAAGGCACGCAGATTGTATGAATCAAATCCAGTCCTAAAGAAGTCGTGATGATAAGTTAACCATTCCTTAGTGTCGGTCTGATTGTGGAATAAACTACTCTCATCATTATTACTACCACTACTACTTACGGTGATGTTTTTTTTGAATTTGCTGCTAAGGTCGTATGAATAATAAGAGACGAAGGTGAAATGTTGCCTGAATTTGGTTGGCTTACACCCAAGTTCAATATGCTATAGCCAGAGTATGCTGCTGTTCCTAGCATGATGCAAGCGACGAGTGCAATTATCATTATGACTGCCTTTGCCATCGCAATTTTTGGTATACCGTTCCTTGTTATGGGTACTTCTCACCTGTCCCATTATCTCCTATGAAGTATTGTGTTGCCATCAATGGTATAAATATGTCTCAATTCGATCCAGCTGATTCTGTATATTCAAACAAAATTTTGTAAATGAATTCTATACCATATCTGTTAGGTTATACATTACTTTCGTTTCGGTGCACTCCTAACAATAGCAATCAATGGTCAAAACGAACACGTAAAATTTAGCCGAGCCGCTCGCCTCTGTGATCTTGCCGCGGCCTTCATTTACGGGCTATTATGATGTCTGGAAACAGTTAAGTTCTATATCGCTCATGTTCGAGCTAATGAGTGCAAAGAGTGGAACGAATGATAGCAACAACTGCGACGAAAAGAGAACGACTAGACCAACAGCTGTTTTATCTATGGTGGCCACCCTAGTTAGTGCAGCTATATTGCTGTCAGGACTGTCCCTCATTAGCAATGGCAACTACCAGTCAGCAATAGCACAGCAGCAAAATACATCAGAAGGGAACGGAGGCGGTGCTAGTGCAGTTAGTGGTAATAATGCTAGCAGCACGAATGGTGGTGCTACGCCGAGTGGAAATGCTATGTCTACTAGTGGAGGACTCGCAGGGTCAAATCAATCAACATCAGAGCTCAGAACGAACATAGAACAAGCGCGCACAGCATTACAGAGTAATGATACTCAAAGTGCCATGATGTATCTGGATATGGCTCTTAGCGTAGCGGGCGGTGGTGGTGCAGCAGAAGGAAACATAACTAGCAGTAATGCTGCTGGTAGCAGCGAAGGCAATACTACCTCGACAGGCGGAGAGGAAGGCGTATCTGTTGGTGGAACAAGTGCGGCTGACGACTACGATGAGACACCAGACGCCAATGGATAGGATAACCTAATACTTGTAAAACCTACATCAGTACAGACTATACAGGAAGGAGCAAAGAGATATTTTCTACTCGCTTGCTCTCAAACTTTGTCCTAGGGAGACAGCAGCCTGAAAGCGCCCTCCTGTAGATAAATAATCCCAATAAATTTTTTCATAAATCTGTGAACATTAATTTGTGGATGCAATTCTATTCGAACTAGTATCTGAACTCTTAAGGTTTCTCTCCGAGCAGCTGAACTGCACTTTGTTTACTTTATGATTGACTGTCAACGAGATCTTGACCATGCAGGTCCTTAGTTGTCTTGCATAGCGAGAATTGGAATAGCGACCGAGAAGAGAGAAAAGGAGCTGCAGAAGAACGTTGACTGACTGTTGAACAAGTTTGAAGGTAATATATACAAAGCACTATCACTTTTCCTTCCTATCCTTCATATTCTACTTCTTTATTTCGATCCTTGAAAAATAAAATGTGTTCAAACAAAATCTTCTTCTTGTGGCTGCATAAATCTTCTACTTAGCAAGTACAACAACAACAACTAGTAAAGGACAGAAGTCAAAAATGCTCCTTGAGGTTCGTTATATAGACCAATGCTCATTAGCGTCATCGGTTGGACCACTCGTAACCCATGCTCCAAACACCATCGGAACAATTCTGTATTGCGTGTAGGCAATAGGAAACCAGGGCCCCCAAACTCGGATGCTGCTGCAATAAGCGCTTTTAACTCTTCGTTAGTCTCCCCTACTGCGTGTCCCAGGAAGCCTATTGATGTGGCATAGCCAGTGATATGGCCGCTACGCTCTATTATTGTGGCTGTTTCACGCTTGATCGCGTCGGCAAGCTCGCCTCCCCGATCGTGGCCGTGTACTTTCAAACAGAGCTGATTGCAAGGTCTCAAATCGCTCATGTTTGCAGGCCGTACAATGTATCCGGGGATCCGTTCAAAGATTGGAGGCCCCTGCATAATTGACAGCGGCTCGCGGACTACAAATCCTAACTTTGTGTAAAGAGAAAGCGAGCGATTATGATATGCTGATTGAACCAACCGGACACCTACAAAACGCTGCTCTGCAACTCGGTCCAGAACATGCTGCATTAACTCACGCCCAATTGCTCGATCTTGCATAGCAGGATCGACTGTAATTGGACCAATACCTGCAATGATCGTCCGCTCGTCGACGAAGTTGCTGCCAACGATTTGGCTGTCAAATTCTGCAACTACTCCGTAAACTTTGGGATGCGCCACTAATTGGGACATCAATGCGACACCCGCTTCAGATGAAGGGAAGTCTGATGGAAAGTTATGTTTCTCCGCGATTGCACGAAAGGCCCTATAGCAAATTTCGCCGCACTGCTTAGCATCTTCGAGTCTACATTGTCTTAATTCGATGCTCATCTAAACTGTCTTCGTGTATTGCTATCCTTTATTTTTATTTATCAGCCTCAGTCCTAACTTGGAACTAACACATCACTAAAATGATGATAGTAACTCCAAGGATGCACAAGGTGCATCCTAACTTGAAATTAACTAAAAGAGGAGGGTCTATGACCCGGCTATTAGATTTAGCTCCTCTCGATACTCACAAGTACGAGAGACGCAAAAAGTCGTCAAAGTTGTTATTTTTAGTCAAAGAAAGAGCCTAAGAAAGGCTGTCATCGGGCAAGCGATGCTAGAGAACAGTAGAACTATCAATATGTGTATCCTTATGAAATCAAAGAAAAATTCTGGGCCGTTGATTATCAAGTCTAAAACCTGAAGTTCCCTTTAATGTTCTCAGGTCTTCCCTTGCCATACTTAGGTAGCAGGCTTCATTGGGAAAGGGGCATAAGAGGTGACAGAGAATAAAAAAGAGAAGCCTGAAAACATGGTCGGGCCTTTCTAAAGAGCAAACAGTTGTAACCCATCCATCCTGGATCACGAGGCCGCAGTCTGCAGCCTTCTTGAAATTGAGCATAGAAAAAATTTCCTAGGCTCCGATTCTGTACACATAATAAGTTGTAATGGTGATTGTATGGTATATGTCTGAGCAGAAACGGGATGCTCGAACCCCTGAAACATCAGAGGAGATGAGGAGAAAAGCTGAGGATAACCATGGAGTTTCAAAAGAAGAAGTGCGAATTGAGGTCTCAGACACAAAGATACCACAACATGAGGTACATCCAATTGACCCGATAGATAAGCGAGAAAATATTACTACTACTACTCCTGCAAACTTTCATTTGATGACTGCAGAAGAAGAAGACCTTACCATGAAATTAAGAAATACCGGCGATGCATTTTACAACCTAGTCATGTCTGCGATTGAAAGAGCAAAGAGCATATCTGTGCAGAAAGCAAAAGAAATTGCTGCTGGCGATTTAAGTCCAGCTACGTTGGCAGCCAAAGAAGATGCACGCGATATAGCAACTTTAGGAGATTCTGTAGAAGACCTAGCAAGGACATTTGAAAACCTCATGACAGAATTGAGAAAACAACCTTATTCGGAGCAGGTGCCCTTTTTGAAAGGATATAAGAAATTGCTCGAAGAGCAAATTAACGTAGTTGCTTCACGCATACATATGGCAAAGCGATTAAAGTTAAAATAGAGCAATATTGACGGCTTTTCAAAAACCTCAAGATTATCTGGTTTAATATATTTTCTCATCTTGCTTGAAAAATTCCTAGTGTATTTCCTACATAGACGTTTTTTATCATTTCAAGGTTTTCCTCGGGGTCAGAGGCTTGTTATTATTGTATAAGCCAAGAAAAATCGTTTATTAGAGAATAAACGATTTTTCTTCGCTAAGAAAAGTTTTCCCGGGGCATTCAGTGTTACAGGTGAGATGCCTAGGAGCTGAACATATCCTCTGTTGGAGACATTAAAATAAAAATCATAGTTCACATTTGGACGCTTCCATTATCAATATTAAAGCGTTAAATCAAATTAGCAACACAAGGATATCAGTGACCTTGAGGAACAAAAAATATTATCATTACTATTCGACTTTTATTCCTGGCAGTTTTATTATCATTTGTATTATTGTTTTCCTGATATCCATCAGCTTCAGAGTAATCTAGCATATGTTCAGACTTTGCCATTAGTTTCTACTCGTGGACACTTTAATCTTGACAATGGAAAACTCGTTGGCGAACGTAATCCCACAGATTATGATGCGTTTGATATCCCCGGGTTACAGCCAGGGACATCATGCCCTAACGAGGCTCTCATATATGTTCATGGTGTCTGGACAGGAAAAGGAAGTTTTCTCGCTAATTTGGAGAATGAGACGGGGGTGTTTAACAGAGCAAGGTTGTAACTATCGGCAAATAATATTACTCTATTCCAATTATTGGTTTTAGTTGGGACTCAAACACCACCATTACACCCAATGGAATTGGATGGTCGATTGCGAAGGCTATAGCAGAAAATAATGGCCCGAAGCTTGCTCATTTTATGCTTGATTACAAGATTACATGCCCCGATACAGACATCAGAGTTATAGCACATTCGCTCGGAGCTAAAGTAATTCTTAACGCATTGCTAGAATTGACTAACAACCCATTGTGGAATAGTAGTAGTAGCAGCAGTAATTTCAAAATAGAATCAGTTCATTTAATGGGTGCAGCCGTGGACAATGAGCAAGTATCCATCGGTCCTGTAGATACGGATTATCCCCGAGAAATAATCTGTGGGAGAAGCATAGAGAGCCAAGTGCCCAGATTTTATAATTTTTTGACAGACAAGACAATGCATTAGAAGAGCTTTATCCATATTATGAAGATGGAGAAACAACCCTTGGACTGAGGGGGGCCAAGCAAGGCATAACTCTACCTAGTAATTACCAAGATATAGATGTTACAGAAGAGGTCTCTTTTATCGATGATGCAAATGGCGACTATATGTGCGATTTACCTAATCCATTCATTCCCAATTTCTGTACAATTTCTGCGATAGGCGATAATCACCTCGTATACGTGGGATACGTAAGCTCCATGAGTGGTTATCTTTTAGACGATATAGAAATGAATACCGTGGTTGATAATTGGAAAAGGAGCTGATCATAATATTTTGTGGTAATAGTACTAGTAGTATTTTAAATCCCAATTCAAAGACGATTTTACAAACCTGAGTCAATATTGAAGGAGATAGAACAAATTCGTCGATAAAGCCACCTAGCAACAATATCCCTAAGACTATCTGGGCTTTTTGTACAAAAGATTCGACAGCAGTTTTCAAAACAAGTAAAATAGCGATCTTATGAAGCCTATGCGGGGAGTTATGCTGGCGTCGCTATTGGATGACTTAACCAATTCCATATATTGCCAAGAAATACTTTGAATTTAACATTCAAAAGATCTCTATCTATTTAACTCTGAAATGATAGGAAGCGATAAGAAACCTGCAGTCTGAAGAAGAATATACATGTGGGTAGCACCGAGGTTATTTGCCTGCATGCCATCTATGTCTATCAGAGAACTTCAACATTTCTATGTTCAACCAAAAAAGGAGGGCATATGGACACAAAATTTGTAAAATCTAGATATATCTCTATCTGTCTAAAATTGTGGTTCATTCATTAGCTCGTCGAGGTGACTGTAAGCTTTAAGAAACCTGAGACCTTTTTCAGTTGTCGTAAATCTCTGAGTACCTAAATCATAACTAAGCAATCCCCTGTCAGTTAGGATCTTTAGATATTCTTTCAGTTGGGCATAGCTAAGATATGCCTTGTACATTATACTAGTCTTCGTGAGACCGCCAGAGCCATAGCTTGAGCCATCATTGACAGCTTCCGGTATCTGGGCAATTATTTCGGTTCTGTTTCTATACCACATACCTATTGATGATGAAAATAATGATGCTATTAAATGGAGTTATGGAACCATGTTAATGCTGCAAGAAAAGCAAACATTAAGATGATCCAGAACCACCACCGCCATACAATTCCTAGGAAAATTTTCTATATTACTAGAACGCTCATGTATAGGGTAGAGTCATAATCGAACACAGACATGGCTAGCTTTCTAACTACTTATGTTCTCATATCCATAGCCGTTCAGAAAAAATATAAAAATATGAAATTCCCTTACATAAGGGCATTAATAAAATTTTATTATGTTGGTATGTAATAATATTGTTGTAGGATCCAGATGATGTTGCATCATCGAAGGTGGATAGAAAATAACAAGAACGCTTGACAGCACTCACACTCTGCTCTCATACGTGCGAGGCAGCCTCAAAAACGTAACGGTAGTAAACGGAGACGACAGACAGCAGGGCTTTACCTTTTCGCTTTTGAATCCCCCAGTCCCGCTTGGTGGTAACGTTGTTTCACTTGACATATATGTAGACGAATTGCCAGTCAGGAGGGATACAATATTTATTGCAACATCTGACGAGGTAGTCAATGCTGCCACACTTTCTGAAAACAGACCGATTTCATTCAAACCTTACCAAAGTGCAAGGTTCTTGATAATCAATGACGACGAGAGCGGCTCATTGAAGGAAACTGCCAAGCATAGGATATTGATAATGAGCAAACTGGAAGGTTTTGAGGAAATCACGATACCATTTACTTTCACAGACTACATCTCAGGATATCAGAAGGATAGTAGTAGTATCCACATTACTCCAGACTTGCTGGCATACAATGAGTCTGCAATTACGAGTGGAGATACTATGTTTAAGAATTTCACAAATCCACTTATCTTATCAGGAAAAAAGGCATATGTTGTATGCTCTTCGAACGGGGCGCTTTCCGCTAACTGGAACTGGATGGGCGTCCGATACGACAATGGAGGTTTGTATGTTCCTCCAGCGAGATCGTTTGGAAGGATAATAGTTGAAGTATCCATGGACGATGGTGTGCGCAAACGTCTTCCGAATTTTGCCCTCTCATCTAGACACGAGCACGGCGTTATTACGACCTATCATGACTTGGCGGGCCTCCACGTGCAAAGGAGGCTATGCGTACCATTTGAAAATAGGGGATTCATAATGGAGATAAAAATGGGTATGAAACCCCAGGTAGAGCGGGATCTAAGACCAACCAAAAGAAAGGTGCCAAGAAAGGTTCGCTTTCACTTTTTGATAGATGGCAACATCACAAGCTACGGGCTTGCCGCAATCGCTCAGAGCAATAGCTCCAAATTCAACAAGCAGGACAACTGTCTTGAGATAGGCTCTGCAAGGCATACTAAGAAAGACAAGATACAGTATTTCGGAGCCATAGGTGTCATGCCACGAAGATTAAAGCCAAGTAAAATCTTGACGGACTCATTTGACAACGACCTAGAGCTCTCATATGATCTTCAACTTCAAGAAGGCAAAACTATCAACCTTGCACTAATTGGGGTGGGGAGTTTTTCTAGTGCAGAGGAGTGCCTGCGAGAATTTCGCTTCATGAGAGATAACTGCAGCAAGCTTGTGCTGGATACAGAAGATAGCTTCAAAAAGCATTCTTCGTCAACTCTTACCATTAGGTCATCATCGGCAGAAAAAAAGCAAAATCAAAACCTCCAGATTTCAAAATTAATAAGAGCATATGAAAAGGCAAAGACTAGCTTCCAATATCTAAAAGCAGAATACGATGGTCTTGGGCAAGGTATATGCGCTGGTCTTCCGAGATTTCCAAATTATTGGGCAAGGGACACGGGCTGGTCACTTCGAGGCTACCTTGCAGTGGGAGATTACCGCTTCTCCCGATCCGTCATTGACAATTTCTTCAAACATCAGGCAAGAAATGCTATAAAGGGAGCAGTCAGAGGGGAACTTCCGATGATCATAAGCGGCAAGGCTTTCTTACACTCTACTACATATGGGTCTGCTGATTCAACCTTTCTGTTTCCTTGGGCGATTAAGGAATATTTACTGGCAACTGGAGATGTTCAATACCTTCATCAGAGGTGGGAATCAATCCAAGCACTCGTTGAATGTGGACTCCTAAAAGATATAGACGGAGATGGCTTGGTTGACCATGGTTTTACTGGTACAGCAGAAAAGCTGCCTATCCGGGATTCTACTTGGATGGATCACATAGATAGGCGAAAGAGCGCAAATGATGTTCAGGCTTTATTTTATGAGAGCTTGAAGATAGGAAGCGAACTAGCAGATATAGTTGGCGACAACTACAATCATAAGCGATGGAGGCAAAAGGCAGAGCAGTTAGCATTTGAGATCGACCAAAGATACTGGAATGCAGATGCAGAATACTACTTTGATACAATAAGAATGAATGGCTCCAAAGACCCAAGCATAAGACCAAATGCACTTGTGCTTTTGCTCACAGGCGCTACAAGCGATCCTCACAAAGCAAGATCTGTGCTTGAAAGAGTCGAGCAAGAAGACATGACCACAGGCTGGGGCGTACGAACGCTCAGCAGCCTTGATCCTAAATATCATCCTGCCCTTTATCATGATGGTGCCGTCTGGCCCCTCGTTACGGGCTGGGCAGCACTAGCTGAGATTAAGCTTGGAAGAAGCGAGCAGGCGCTCTATTATGTAAATTGTATGGCAGAGCGTATTTTGGCTGAAAACGGTATGTTTGCAGAAACATATAGAGGTGATAAACCCGATCCATTCAATTCCTGCATACTGCAGGCGTGGTCCATTAGTATGTATATTCATGCCCTGCGCGAAATGATGCTTGGAATGAAATTGAATATGCTTGAAAACAAAATATCATTTAAACCACAAATAGCAGGTTCCCTATTGCAGGAATATACTCATTTTGCATTCGAACATACGATAAATGGCAAAGGAAGATTCCAGGCTTCAGTTGACCCTTATAACAGAAAAATCCTTGTCATGTTAAAAGATTGGATAGGAGCAAAACCGGAATTCTTTGCCGACTCATCTTATGACGTCGATGTCCTTACTGCTGGTGGAGAGGGTGAATAGAGTTACTTCAAATTTATTAATGCAATCCGCAGTTGTGATCCGTGTATGGCGATTATAAACATTCAGGGAAACAGTGTTAACCCTGCGCTTGTAGTAGTAGACGTTCAAAATGGATTCGTAAGCAAAGGTGGATCATATGACCAACTTGGAATGGATGTTTCTCACTACCAGCGTGTTATCCCTCACATATCTGAATTGATCAACATTTGCAGGAGCATCAACATACCAATATTTTACACACAGGCAGTACGCGAAAAATCTGGCATAGATCTCTTAACAAACACTCATAGAATGCTTCCCAAGTCAAGAGAAGAGAGGATACGGACCAAACCAATATGCGTAATAAACTCTTGGGATGCAGATATTGTGGATGAAATCAAGCCATCTCCAATGGACCACATTGTCGTCAAGAGACGAGATTCGGCATTTCAAGATACCGAAATTGGGGTATGGTTAAAAAGCGTAGGATCCGATACTCTGGTCTTCTGTGGAATAGATACCTCAATATGTGTAGAGGCATCTCTCAGAGATGCCTTCAATAATGGATATGACGTCATACTCATCTCAGACGCCACAGCATCAGGTAACATTAAGCACTTTGAATCTACATTAGAGGTTGTAAGAGACTACTATGGTCTGGTCATGGATGTAAAGGAGTTTGCCAGATATCTACCTCAGAAACCTGAACAGCGTAACAGGTGATTGTAGACCTTTATGATTTTTCAAGAATCCGCTATACCTGAAATTGTTATATCTCAAACAAATTTGTTCTACATCAATCCTTCTATAAGGTTATTGAGAAGGATTTATGGGAAATGATGATGCAGTAATACCAATATTATTAATTTTTATTATTAAAATAATTTTCTACTATGGAATTATTGCAGCAGAAATACAAACCAATCATAATTTATTAAAAGGTAATTTACTCTAATATGTATAATAAAATAGCTTAAAATGCCTGTAGAAAGGCACACTCAGCAATTGACTTGGTAAAATATCAAGAGGCCACGGTAACATCAGAGAACCATGCAGAAACATACTCACGCGGGTAATTTTTTCCAATATTTACAAGTTTGTTTCATAAAACAAAAAATCAATCATTATAAGCAGAAGTATTTCAAAGGGCGGATTAAACATATGTTATGCTACAATAGGAGCGGTGAGGATTAATCAAATCCGATATTTTACTAACTATTTGTTTCAAAACTCTTAAAAAGTTAGGCTGGCCTAATTAGGCGAACCTAATTATGAAGAGATACAAAAAACCAAACCTTAAGTCGCGATACAGTGTTCCCCTCGCTGGAGTTGTGGCCGTACTTGCCTTACTGACTTCACTCGGATCACATACTTCATCATTTGAAGCGCAAGCACAATATCAATCACAACAATCTTCGACAATAATACTAGCAACCAACAATCAAAATATGACAATGGCAGAATCAAGCTCTAATGGCACAACAAGTAGCATGCCAAATGAGACAACTACAATAACAACAGCGACGGCAAACATACCGAATGCTACCTTAATTGAATTTGCTTCAAACATAGAGCAGATAAGAGGACATCTTGACCAAGCACTTATCAACAAAGAATCTGGGAATAATACTCTAGCACAGGCTCATGTATTGCATCCAATCGAGGAGGTATATTCAAGCATTGAAGAGGAGTTGACAAATCAAAATAGTACACTAAACGAGACTTTGTCAGCTGCTTTGAAAAACTTATCTTCTAGCGTTACAACTACTACGTTGGAAGAGGTTCGTGATCAGACACAGTCCATCAACGAGCTATTGAACCATGGTCTTCAAACAGTGATATCAAATCCAGAATTCAAAAATGGTGCTTTATTTAATGCCAGTGTAGCAGCGCACCTGTTGCATGTTTCTGAGCATGAATATGACGAGGCAGTTTCAAACGGCACCATAAAAGCAATTATAGAGCATCAAGATGCACAAGCATTTATCCAAAGAGCTGAGAGCATATTCAACTCATCTGCGAGCAGAATAAACCCGACTATGACTCAACAAGTGCAGGAAGTACATGATGGATTTTCAAAGTTGAATAGTTCACTAAGCAATATTGCCGGAGCTGAAACTGTTCAAACTACAATAGATGGAATTATACATGAGCTAGCGGAAATTACTGGTCTCTCAGAGAGCCAACTGATTGGTGAAGAAGAAGGAGAAGATAATACAAAGGAGCATGATTCTGTTGCAATAATAAGCAATATCAAATCTCTGTTAGCTCAACTGATAGCTGCATATGGATCACAGGATTATCAAGGAGCAGCGAGCATTGCAATTGAGGCATACTTGGAGAACTATGAGTATATAGAAGCACCACTTGCGCAGCATGACCAGCAGTTAATGGAACAAACGGAGGTGATGTTAAGGGAAAACCTCAGACAGATGATAATGAACAGAGATCCAATAGAACAGATAGAACAACATATTGACATGATAGATGATAATCTAGACAGAGCCATACAATTGCTTCAATAACAGCAAAATCAATAACGATTGATATCAGGGGAATATTTTTTTCTTTTTTTCCTCTTTTCTTTGCTTGGCATTTTTCATAATTTTTTTGTTGCTTGAATTACATCATATGTACCCAGCTGAAGATCTTGATACGGTAAGTCTTCTCCTGCACTAGTTTTGGATTCATCCAGTCAGTGAATTCCTAACTATATCGCTAGCAATGAGCAATGCAGTATGAGAAAAATGTTGACGTCCACTACGTTATCAGAAGTCCCTATTTCTAAGGATATAGCCCCAGGTTCTGTAGATAGAGAGAAGAGATGCTCAGCTACCGGCTGTTGCCTTCTTCTGTGCTCTTATCCTGTCTTACCAAATCTTGTCTAGACTTGCGTGAACTTTCTATCCGTTTTTGTCGTCTTGGCAGAATTACCAATATGACTAATGACCCTACTGCATATACTGCAAGAAGTGTGACCTGGGCGATGACGGTCTCAAGTGTTGGATGGATACCAGTCATGGATGCTAAATTGATGTCAAGTCTGGGCACTATTCCAATAAGATGTGTCGTGGATATGTAGCCTAATTCTTGAAATTCTCGTACCGCATTGCCTATGAAGGCTATTGACATGTATGCTCCAATTCCCATTGTTAATGCAAATAAGACTTTAAGAGGGAGTCTTTTGCCAAGTTTCCTCACTAGAAGTGCGGTTGCAACTATCACAGCCAAACCAATGACAAGCCCTCCAATAACATACCATTCCATATATTTGGCAAACGAAAGCATTGCTTGATAAAATAACACAGTTTCAAAACCTTCTCTATATACAGTAAAAAAGGAAAGCATCACAAAGACCATTATGCTACCCGTAGCCGTTGCCTTCCAGACCTTTGCCTTTACGAATTCTATCCATCGCTTTGTTTCAATCTTGTTCAATACCCAAAAGCTTACCCAAAACAGGACTGCGACTGCAGAAATACCCGCAATAGCTTCTATCAGCTCACGGCTAGCTCCTGATATATCTATGATGAATTCAGCTATGAACCAAGTAACAGCAGTTGCACCTATTGCTATCAAAATACCATAGTAAACATGCTTTTTGAACTTGATATTCCTTGACGCTTCCAAGTATGTCAAGATGGCACCTATTATGAGGGCAGATTCCAGACCTTCTCGGAATATTATTGAAAATGAGGTGGAGAATGCTATTGTTGGTGCCACGATACCAGTACCAGACACTAGTCTTTCTGATTCATCAAGCCCTCTCCTAATTTCAACAACCTTTGCTTCGACCTGTTCATAGGATGCTTGAGCTTGAATAAGATTTCTAAGTTCTGCGAACTTGATCTCCATATCAAGAGTAAAATCTGGATCTATAGGGCGTAAGGGAATCTCTACACTCTCGTAGCTATCCAAGTATGCCGACCTTGATGAAAGAAGAGCGTTATCATAGCTTCCTTGATTATATAGTCTGAGTGTCTCACCGAGCTGCTCCCTGATTGCATCGATATTGCTTTTAACAGCAATTTTTGCACGGTCTTCAGCTTCACCAATGTTCCTTCGCTCACCCATATAGGTGCCAAATCCTGCCTTTAGTCCTTCAATATCTGCAAATCGGCCAGAAGAAACAACTGATGATGTTGCTGATGATGATGAAGAAGAAGAAGAACCTTGGTTAGAAGAGGATATATCATTCTTTAATAGATCTTCTGCTCGGTCTAGTTTTATGAAGATAGAGTTGACAAAAGCATCTATCGAGCTCACAGATTCTCTTAATTCTATCCTCTTGCGGAGCTCCTCTCTCATATCCTCTTCTATTGTTTGCATTAGAGCAGGATCATGTTTTTCAATTGGTGTTTCTAAATATTCATAATTGTCCAAGTAGGCAGAGACAGCATATTGATCTGCTTTCTCATAATTGGTGTTGTTCACTTCAGAAACAACCTCTGACAAGAGTGATTTTATTGTAACAAAATACTTCTGAAGGTCACCACCTGTGCTATTGTTACTTCCATCATCTAGCGTGAGTTCCTCCGCTAGATCTCTTTCGATAGCGGTTGTAAGGCGAAGGATTGAATCATTGTCTAATTTTTGAGATATAGATTCTTCTAGTTGCTTGAAGAAAGTCTCTATTTCGCTTTTTCTTCTACTATCTTCTATCAATGGAGATAAAGTTATTTGATAATTTTGATGAGATGTCTGGACAGCTCCAACTGCGTTCTCATAATCAACAGCTCGCTGGAGGTTATCATTATTATTACTGAAAGATCCGTTTGACGCATTAGAAATTGTTGATGAATATGACTGCGCTGCATCTCGCAGGAGAAATACAATACCTTGAGAAATCATTGCCTTGTTAGAAAGAACTTTCTGGCCTAAAGCCTGTTGAGACATTTGGTCTAGTAGATTGCGTATCTGAGCAAAGGTTTCCTTTACCTTTTGCTCCGAATATTCTCCCGTCTGGATCTTTAGGGGAAGGTCTGTTAGCAATGATTCTATCTGCTTGGTGGACTGATCTCCAGCGGTTTTTTCCAACTGAGCCTTTATGGCAGGAAAAGTCATTGTGTGTGGAATGAATGCATGTGCAAATGCCATTTCATGATCGTTTCTAGATAGGCTTTGCTCAGTCAACCAAAGCTGTGTTCGTATCCTGTCGATGTTGATCATGAGAATAATAGCATCATTATCACTGAGCGCCTGCCCATAAGCATAGAGAGAGCCTGAGGCAAATAGTTGAGTGATTACCATTGTCGTTACGAAATAGGAGATTAGTCTTATTCTCGGTTTAATTACGAGTTTATCAACAAAATTTTCTTTGTTCAACTTATTCTCGATCCCTTGAATTATTGCTACCTGTAATGAGAGGAGCATAATGGAGCACTCTTTTCAGTGTTCATCTGCTGGGCTGCCCTTATACTAATAATTATTGACCATATTATCTCACAAGAAAATATGCCTACAATCGCCTGCAAACTTGAGGTGGCGTCATTATATTCAAATGACAAAGTGCCTAGCATTAATTAGGTCGACCTAATTAGCTACGCCTAATATTTAAACTGTCTTTGTATTCGTTCTGCAGATGAGTCGGCTAGCCCCCAATCTTGCGAATGTTAGCTCTCGTGCGCCCAATGGTTTAGTTCGTTGATTCCCATCTTGTTTAATGCAATTGTTGGGTGGGTCGTTGTTGCTGGTAAGAAAAATAATTCTGAAATAATAAAAGCAAGATAGCTCCTTCTACTATGGCTGTAGCGGCTGTTGTCTCTTGCTGGAATCACCTGTATTTTGAGCTTCCTACGTATAGAACACAGGTTCTCCACGCCAAGATCCGTTTTTATGTTAAATCATAGGCTTTTGTTCTGATTATTTCTAATTAGCTCAAACCTTCTATTAGCTTCGTAATGAGCCAGTAGGTTACAATAATTATGGCAGTATCTTTTGCTTACCTCGGTATTAATGCCGCTGCAAAACAAGCAGTATGCTTTTCGATCTATCTTTAGACCAAGAAAGAAAGAAAATATTCTTTTCTTTTAGTTAAATTCTTACTATTGCTGCAACATTTTTTGTGCTAGTCTTCTTCAGTTCTTCATGCACAGCCTTTGAAATATGCTCTTGAGCAGTAAGACTTGAAAAATCCATCAATTTTGTGCCATCAAGAATGTGCACCTGAGGGGCAAGTTCCTTACCACTACCAACGTGTTGTATGAGAAGGTTTTTGATTCTATCGGAGACCTGCTCAGGAGAGCCTGTGAGAATTGATGCATTTTCAACTGAAAGTCGGACCCTGCCATACTTGTCAAGCACCAACACCTGCTGTTGTTTTTTAGACTTTAGAAATAGCATTTTCTTATTCATCTCGCAGGCAAATACATGGTAATTATCCATATCTAGAACACGTTTCACTCCATCTTGTATACCGAAAAGCTCGCATGCAAGGAGGAGGGCTTCTTCACTCTTTATCTCCTGTGCATTTGCAGTACCGATATCTAATGAAACGTTTCCCATTGCAGTAACTCGCATAACCGATCGTTCACTTATGTATTCTGACTGAATCGTTATTGATTCAGGCATCGCCCCGCGCTCTAACGCAGCCTTTTTCACCCGCTCTGATAATGTAGAAATATCATCCGGTCCAGGGTTAGTTACGGTCTTTTCCGCTTCTTCATGGATCATTGCAGCCGCAACACCAATAGAAGATATTACCTCTGCATGCTCTGCAATCTTGTACTGTAGCTGTTGTTTAAAGGCAACATAGGGAACAAGTACTGATGCCCCTCCGCCTCCACCAATTAGTACTACGCGCTCTCTCTTGAGCTTGTATTCCTTAATCACGTGTTCAACTACATCAAGCACTTTTTTCGCAGAAATTTCAAGAATCATAGTCGCCGCGTGCTCCATTGAGCTGCCCAACCTGTTGGCAAGTATTGAAAGTGCCATCCTTGCAGAAATTTGATTTGCTTTCGCATAGTCGCCCTCAGGTACAAGCCCAAGTGCATTTGCAGCACAGGTATTGGTTATCGCAAAGCGCTTGCCTCCTGCAGATTCTATTGCAATATAGTCAATTGGGTCTCCCTCTTTGGGTTGGAAAGTAATAATTTGGCCGTTCTCAAGATCTTCAGGCGATGCAAAACACGAGTATTGAAGTCCAGCAATATGTGCAGACCGAGGGCCAATATCGGTTATCTTTCTTCCAGACCAGCGCACAAGTGAGCCCCCTGCGACTCCAGCAACTCGTACATCAAGGGATCGAATACAGGTAGGATGCTGCATTATTGTGACATACCGCACCTCTGGCTTGCCATCCTTGATGGCGCAAATGTTGGTTGATGTGCCACCGACTTCTATGAATACACCATCAATTACACGCAGGTGTAAGAGAGCACCGGCAACGCTTGCTGCAGGTCCAGACATGACAGTGACAATCGGCTTACTCCGAAAGGTACTCATGTCTGTAACTCCTCCGTCACCCTTCATTATCAAGACAGGAGCAGTTATTTTTTCACTCTTGACCGCAGATTCTACAAACCTTGCAGTGCTTGTAGTCTTCGGCAGGATACCTCCGTTGATCGCCGCAGTAAGGGTTCTTATTTCTAGTCCATAAACTCCAGTGAGTTCGTGACCGCCAGTTGCAGGAATGTCTGATTTATCCATTACGAACCGCTCGTTGCTTGGGTCGTCAACACTGTATGCCTCACTAACAATGATGACTTCTGCACCTTCTTTTTTTAGTCCACCAATTGCCTGCTCTATTTCCTCATCCTCAAGATATTTTGAAGTATCTACGAAACGATAGCAGGTCTGTAGATATTTGTTTGGTGCAAGCTTAATACCTTTGATATTTGTACGCTTGATCACGTTGGATTTCTCCAAGCCAACACCCATGCCAATAATCCCAACCTTGGCAGTATCGCCTTCAAGCAGTGCATTGACTGCCTGCGTAGTACTGTGAGAAATTAACTCGATCTCCGAGTTTTGGATTGAGCATTTTTGTATCAATGTCTTTAGCGCCTCAATTATGCCAGTGGAAACGCCACGGGAAGAGGAGTGCGTGGTGTGCACTGTGACCTTGCCTATTATTTGGCCTTTCATCATTTCGATTGCGACGGCTTTGGTAAACGTACCTCCCACATCGATTCCGACCCTAATTCTCCTGCTCTGCAAAGTCGTTAGGTAAGCCTAATTAACCAACCTAATTTATGTTCTCTTCCTGCTTCTCACAATTTAAAAGGATTTATTAAATAATTCTAATTTGCTTTGCGCAATCATTGATTCGAGCTCAAATTGCTAACTTGTGAAAAAAATATCGTGGATCCATGATTGGCAGTTCGATAATTAGTCAATACCACTTCAGCAATTGCACCGCGCTTGCTTCCTATTGAATTAATCTTCCTCTTTGCCCTTACTATAACAATATTTTTCTCATAGTTTCGATAAAGCTCTCTTGTTAATGAATGATCACTATTACTGAGCATTACAAGACATCCTCGAGTATCCAGTATTTTGAATACTTCTGATAGTAGTTTATGTTCTCTCATGGAAAAATGGCTTCTAGAATATTGCGTAAAATTTGAAGTTTTAGAGAGAGGGATGTAAGGAGGATCAAAATAAACGAAATCATCCTTTCCAGCAAAGTCAATGACTTTTTCAAAGCTCATAACGTGTAGTTGTACGCCCTGAAGCAGTTGGCTTGCTTGGAATAATGTATTAGCATTAAAAATAGAAGGATTCTCATAATCTCCAAACGGTACGTTAAACTGCCCTTTTGAATTGACTCGATACAGCCCGTTAAAACAAGTCTTGTTCAGGTAGACCAACCGAGCAGCTCTATTTACGGCGTCTAATCCATCAGGTTCAAGACTCCTCACTTTATAATATTGTTCTCTTGAATGTTTCTTACGATAGTTAAAAAGTGTTTCAACAAGTTCAGATGGTTTATCTCTAACTACTGCGAAGCAATTTATCAACTCCTCATTAGCGTCTGAGAGAATAACTTTGTTAGGCTTTAATTTTGATTTAACGTAGAAAAAGACTGCCCCACTTCCAACAAAAGGTTCATAATAATTGCAGAGCTTAGTAGGAAAAAGTTTTTCAAATTGTTTAAGTAATTGCAATTTTCCCCCTGCCCATTTGAGGAATAAGGGTATCATTAGAGGTTCCTTTGCAGAAATATGTGTAACCGGATTCAAAGATTCTGCTATCTGGGAAATCACTATGCTGCATATTTTTATATTGCTGCATTTCGGCTCAAGGAAATAATATATAATAAATATTATTACTGCACAAGCTCGTAGGTGATAAGCCAGCCAGTATTGAATCTTTTGTATATATGCACGTATGGGAGTTTGAATGGCTAACCTTATGATGAAAAGATCTTCTTTATTTACATGAAGAGAAGCAAAAAAGTATATTCATGATAAGAATCTAAAGCCTGATCATATCAAGAATTAAAAAGTGGCTAGCCCGGATCGTTCTTGACTGTAGAGTCATTAGTTGTGGCATTACCATGATCTCTTTTCCAGTGATGTCTTAATTCACCCAAGCTTCCACCTACATCCACCTTACATCTTGGACATCTCCATGTTACCGCAAAAATTCCCATAGAAAATGCTTGTACGGATGTCCCTTATACGGATTACTGTAAGAGTTGGCTTTTCAATGTAAAGCGTGAACGAGTTAGTGTCGAATAATAGATGCAATATCCTTTCTTTTTACGCGAATTAAATAAACTTTAACTCTTCCATGATCTTTATTTGTGTCTCTCTCTGTATCATGCGTTTCTCTCACTTTTAAAACAACACTAATAAGACAAGCCCCAATGCAATAATCATAAATACCTCTGTTATTTTCGCTTTTATCCACCTGTCATCTTTGAAAAGAGGCTATCTGATCGATCTGTTGCCTTGATATAATCAAGGTTTGCCAGTGCCACCACTGCAGATTCTCTGACTTCTTCGCTTTCATCGTTGAGAGCTTCGTTTAATGTAGTTCTCGCTTCATCTGAGCCTATTACTCCCAGTGCGACTGCAGCTTCATGACGAACAAAAAAGCTTGAGTCAGACCTAACAGCATCGGCAAGCGCCGATATGGCGCTTCTATATCCAAGCTGACCCAGAGAAAAAGCGGCCTCATGTCTTACAAGAGCATTTTTATCATATTTTAGAACTTGACCAATAGGCTCAACTGCATTTTCTGCGCCGATGGCCGCGAGGATGCATACTGCGCGTGTCCGTACTACATTATCATGATGGACAAGAAGTTCCTTAAAGTATTGCTCATTTTTTTTCTCAAACTGCTTTTCCATTTCTTCAAAAAGGTTAATCCTGTCATAATCTCTGGAGGCTGTCATAATGGTTAGGACAGTATGCTTGATCCAGGCCTTTTATTTTTTCCCTCATGGACCTCATCCTGCTTTTTTTGAAGGTTCAACAGATTCCAGTTAAATGTCGGTTGCAACACTTCCTTCCCTTCCTCTCCGAACTGTTATTATAATGCCCTAACCAAGAATATCAGCCGTATTAAATATGCGCGTAAGATACTGGAGGCTCAACATTACTGACGTTTTGCAGTCTGCATATCCTGCGGAAAAAGCCAACCATTGGGACATCAAATGTATGTTAGGAGAATATGAACACTTTGGGGTTTTTTGGTTTCGCTACGGTACACCCTTTGATAAGGAGCCTGTGCATGGCATTTGCTTTTACTACAATGAAGTTTCTCAGAAAAGTGTTGACGATATAGCTTTATTCCTGCAATCTAAATTTGGAGGAAAGATGCTTACGCTACATAGCAGGGGTTTTCTACAGGGTTCAAAAGAATTTGCTGACGGAAGCTCGATTGGCACGCTTGCCAACGAGATTAGCCTGAAATTCAACGCTCCAGTAGAGATCACAATAGAATTTGAAAAGGCGACAAAGGAAGAGGTTGATCAAGAGTTGTTCAAGCTGCCTTCCTCAAAGGCTCTGCCCATAACTGGACCGGACTGAATCAGATTAGTATTACTCTACTAATCTACATAGCATTATATTTCTCAGAGAATTAAACAGCTGTATCAATGGTCGCAGCGATGACCCTTAGGGAGCATGTGGAGGAGCTCCGGGCCAGAACGCTTAGGGTAGCTGTAGTGATAATTATCATCACCATATTTGCTATGACATTTGATCTGCGGCCAATCCAGATTAACGGCATAACACTTGTATACCCATATCCCGACCCTTTACACAATCTCTCCGTTCGACTTACGTTTTTTATGCAGGACACCCTACTACCAGAAGAGGTAAGCCTAATTCAGACCGCTCCAGGCCAAGCGTTTTTTTCCCAGATTTATGTTGCAGGATTAATCGGATTAACAGCTTCTATCCCTTTTACCATGAGGGAGATATACGGATTCATCTCACCTGCGATAACTACTAAGACCAAAACTGGATTAGTAAACGTATTACTTCCTTCAATTGCCCTCTTTGTTGGAGGCATAGTTTTTTCATACATTTTGGTCATACCATTTACCCTTGAATTTTTGTATGACTATGGAGAGGCCCTTAACGTCGCTACTTTCCTTACGATCAACAATTTCATTTCTTTCGTGTTACAATTCTTTCTTGGTTTTGGAATCGCATTCCAACTTCCGATACTCATGTACGGCATAGCACTTACTAACACCCTCTCTCCCAGATTCTGGCGAGCGAATTTCCGCTATGCTTTCCTCATTATGATAATCTTTGGGGCGTTAATAACACCTGATGGTAGTGGGATAACTATGTGGTTTGTGTCAATCCCTATGGTGCTTCTTTATCTTGCAGGAATGATAATTGTTGAAAGGAGGGCAGCAAAAGCCCAGCTTATAAAGACTAACACTTAAATTCTAATTCGTATAGCTTATATAGTTGATGATGACCGCCTTAAATGAAGGAGCATCCAACCTCTTAATGCAATTTGCAGGCCTTGGAGGTTTGGAATGGGTTATTATCATAGCATTAATCGTAGTTGTCTTTTTTGGTGTTAGGAAGATTCCTGAACTTGCAAGGTCTTTTGGAAGGGCCGGTGCAGAGTATCACAAGGCAAGAATGGAGGCAAAAAGAGAGCTTCAGGAAATGAAAAGCCAAGGAAATGTCGGCAGAGAAAAGCTAGAGACGATAGCTGAGTCTCTTGGAATTGACTACACTAACAAAAATGACGATGAGTTAAGGGCTGCAATTGAGATAGAACTCAACAAAACTAAGCAATAGCTTGGAACCTTTTTATTACATACTTTTTTCACGTCAAACTGTTGATCGGTCTGCAACAGGTTGCAGCTATTGTTGATAACTACGACCCCAAAAGCGTTACTGTAGGTTCCATTGGTAGCCACTCCGCTCTAGAAATAATGGATGGTGCAAAAGATGAGAATCTTAAGACGATTTGCATATGCCAAAAAGGTAGAGAATTACCGTATATGAGATTCAAGCGCCTTGCGGATGAAATTATTTTGCTGGACAAGTTTTCAGATATTTTATACGCCGAGACCCAAGAAAAATTGAGAGAATTTAACACTATATTGGTGGCTAATAGGGCATTTACTGCATATCTAGGCTACGATAGGATTGAAGAAGAATTGAGAGTTCCTATTTTTGGCAATCGATTGCTTTTACGCGCAGAAGAAAGAACTGCGCCAAGAAATCAGTACTATCTGCTTGAAAAAGCAGGCATACGTCACCCAAAGGTGTATGGCAATCCTTCGGAGATAGACGGACCTGCAATGGTAAAGGTGCAAGAAGCCACGCGCAAGCTAGAGAGAGCATTTTTCCTCGTGTCATCATATGAGGACTACAAGAAAAAATCAATTCAAAAGATTGAGCAAGGACTCGTGACAAAACAGGATCTCGATGCAGCAACAATTGAGCAGTATGTGCCGGGCACTTATTTTAATTTGAATTTCTTCGTTTCTCCTCTTACGGGTGACACAGAATTTCTTGGCATAGAGAGGCGACTCCAGACTAACGTACATGATGTTGTGTCGCTTACTGCAAGACAGCAGATGGAAATAGATATCCAAGTACAGAATATCGAGGTGGGCCACACTCCTGCGAGCATTAGAGAATCACTTCTGGAGAAAGTCTTTGAAATGGGCGACAGAATGAGCGTAGCTGCAAAAAAAGAGTATTCGCCAGGGATTATTGGCCCTCTCTCGCTTCAGAGTGTAGTAACAGTCGACCTTGACTTTGTAGTGTATGATGTTTCGCTGCGCGTGCCTGGTAATCCAATAATGGCAACCACAAGCCCCTATGCAAAATATTATTACGGCCAGACGATGGGAGTAGGGCGCAGGATTAGTATGGAGATAAAGGGTGCAATTCTGCAGAGGAAGCTGGCTGATATCGTGACCTAA
The DNA here is from genome assembly GCA_045809625.1 of Nitrososphaera sp. GTDB lineage: Archaea > Thermoproteota > Nitrososphaeria > Nitrososphaerales > Nitrososphaeraceae > Nitrososphaera. Next base: position 26,658 of record JBJMEA010000138.1, read on the forward strand.
TCTACTAGCGCTCAATAGCTTCTTCAAAAAGACCCTTTCTTACCTTGATTGGTATGTCATAATATGCTGCTAGCGCTATTGAATCTGAGGCACGATAATTTCGAAAGACAATCTCGCCTTTTTTGCTCTTAAAATACAGATTTGCTCGCAGAACTGAGCCACTTTGATAGACATGCACCTCGACAAGCAGAAGATCCTGCATTACTGCAATTTCTTCAACCAAGTTATAGATAGTAGGTATTCCACCCTTATCGCCCTCTTGAAAACGCGAGATGTGTCTTGCTACCTCACCCGAAAAAGCTCGCATAGGAAACTCCTTGCCTTCATTTGACTTCAATACCACGACCCCTTCAAGCCCAAGTTGGTCTACAAACCCTACATAACTTATTTTGGCGAGAATGTATTCCTCATCTTCCTGCTGAGGGTTCTCTGACATTGTGTCGCTACTATATTGCACTCTTCGAGAATTAAAGGGTTTACGAATCTACGATAGGATTTAATGTGCTAATGCACAAGATCCTATGCAGACGGTTAACAGACATGGAAGAGAAGAATTGGCAAGCCTTAAGGGAAAGTGGCTTTAGAGCCCTTTTTGTAGGTGCATTCTCACTTGTGATTGCATTTATTATATACAGCCGGCTTACCACTCCCTCTTCTGAGCTCGTGAGAATTGAGTCTCAACAACTGATCGGTCTTGCTTGGGGCATGCTTGCCCTAACTGTTGCTTCAATGGCAGCAATCTTGCGTGGCATATACATCATTTTTCGGTCAGAGCGTATCAGGACCGCATCTGGTCCTGTCAACAGCCTTATTTCATTTATCGTAGCTACATTTTCTAATCGAAACTATTGGAAAATAATGATAGTTGCTGTAATTGCTTATGGAACCTTTTTTGGCTTTCTCTCGCAGATACTTGTATATCGAGCGGATGTCTCCTTCACTGAGAGAGGTATCAAAGTCCCATCGATTGACTTGATACCGTGTTGCGCTACAGCCGGCTACATGCCCATGGCTACTTTCTACATTACAGATCACTTTTTGATATTGATAATACCGCTCAATGTGATTCTTGCAACAATTGTATCATTACTGGTAGGCTTTAATGTTGCACTTAGCATCTTTGCATTTAGACTGAAAAAGTCACTTCAGACAAAGACGTCACTTGCAGCCGGCATTGGTGCCACAACCGGCCTGTTTGTAGGATGCCCCACATGTGCGGGTAGCCTCTTTTCTGCCCTGCTTGGAATTGGTGTCGCTGGAGCTGGGGGAACAAGCGCAAGCGTGCTTGCACCCTTTCAGACGCTATTTATAGCGGCAAGCATCCCTGCGTTACTGGTTGCACCATTTCTTACTGCACGAAGCATCAGGTCATCGACTTCAAGCTGTGACATTACCTAAGAGTCTATTCTTGCGTTGCCATAAGCTCGAATCGGGACGTCTTTCTCAGTATACTATCAAGATACATCTGTATGTGAGGTTCTGCAATCCATATCTTACCATCAACAAAGAGATAGCCGTATCTCTGAGAGCTTCCTATTTTCTCGCGCATCTGAAGTTCCTCGAGGTAGACCGCAGGTATCGTTGAGTCATCAAATCCGCGTTTCCTGGCAATCTCATCCAATGTCCCATGCATGCCCGAGCCATGTTGAGCGGCTTCCTTGATCCTATAAGCAATATCGTGGGGTATCCCAAGGCGCTCAGCAAGCTTTCTATGTACGTGTTTGCCAAAGTTGTCACTTCCTCCTCGAACATTGAGCCGTAAGCTGGTTGCTAGCGCAACCTTGATAACTTCAGGGTCGAGAAATGGTTCTCTCAGCTCGATGCTGTGCGCCATGGTTATCTTATCTTCACGTTCAAGTGTTTCCTTGTAGAGCAAAAGCAGATCCTCTATCATATGCCTGCGAAGCATTCTGTAGCCTTCCTTTTCCACAACCTTGGCATACCAAGAATAGCCTCCAAATAACTCGTCAGCTCCTTGACCGGTAAGCATCACTTTTATTCCATCATCATGTGCTAGTTTTACAGCACAGTATACAGGCAATGCCACCTCAACTTGTCCTGCGTTGCTGTCCTCAATAACATTCATTACTTCTGGTATTAGCCTCTCTACTCCATCCGGATCAAGCTCACACACCTTTAGCTTGAGTCCAAGTGTATCTGCTATTTGGTGGGCAAAGACAATATCGCTGGATCCAGCTACGCCACCTGTATAGCATATTACTTCAGGCACCATCTTGGACGCAAGGTAGGCGATAAGCACGCTATCTATGCCACCAGAAAATATTATGCCTATCCTCTTGAAGTCTTGAACGCGCTTTTCCATTGCGTCAAGCAAGACCTTCCCATAAGCTTCAACAGCAGATGCCATCGTTTTATGTATTATTCGTACGTTTGGAGGAATTGGATCCGCGACTTGGAAACTTTGAAGCCTACCATCCTGGGAAATAATGATTGCACTACCAGGCATCAAACACCTGGTTGGTTCTTTTATTCCGATCTTCCAAAGTGCTTTACGTTCAGACGCAAACGCTACGAACCTGCTTGTATCGGCATAATATAGCTGTCTTACACCTATCCTGTCCCTTACAAGAATCGTCTCTCCTGTCTTCTTATCCTGTATTGCGAGAGCATAGACACCGTCAAGCTCCGCAACTGTCTTCTTGATTGCTCCAAGGAGGCTATTTTTGCGGAGGTTATCCTCAATAAGATGCACAACTACCTCACTGTCCGTCGATGTAGTGAACTTGTGACGTTTTGCAAGCCGTTCTCTGATCTTTTTGTAGTTGTATATCTCTCCATTGTGCTCAAGCAGAATGCGACCATCGCAGCTGCTAAAAGGCTGAGCACCGCAGGTGCCTCCAACTATTGCTAGGCGGGTGTGCCCGAGCGCACTCTTGCCACTTACATTCTGGAACTGAAGTTGCATTGCGGAGATCGAATTGGACTTGACGATATGATCGTCAGCAATCAAGCCCGCCCCATCGGGTCCACGGTTCACCATACAGTGTAGCATAGAGCCCACAAGTGGCACAACATTCTCATCTTTTTTGCTTAAAATTCCAGCTATTCCACACATATTGATATCTTACCAAATTTTAAAAGCCAAGCTCCTCTCGTCAACAAAGTATGAAGCTCGACTTCAATCACTATCATTTAGGGGTAATGCCTTAAAAAGCTTTATTGACAAAATTCTAATACTTTGAGAAAATCTGGTTCATTTATTATTTTGTCGCTTGCTTTTTTTATTTGATCATCTTTAGGCATAAATGCAACACCTACTCCTGCACGCTGTATCATGCAGATGTCAGACTTTGTATCACCAACAGCTATTGTGTTTTCAATTGGTACTCCAAACTGGTGCGCGCTTTTTTCCAAGTGAAATCTCTTGCAGACAGAAATCTTGCAATAACAGCCAATTTCATCCCATCCAAGTGGCATATCTACCTTGCCTGTAATCTTACCGTCCAATATCTGGAGTTTGTTTGCCCTTACAAAATCTAGGTTCAATCTATCAGCTACAAAACGCGCAGCTAGAGTATAGCTGTCACTTATTATGCCAATCTTATAACCTCTGTCTTTTAATATTGAGATAGTACGGTCACAATTCTTGGTAAAGGGTATTGATGCAATAGCAGATTCTAAGTCTCTTGATGTGAGTCCCGAAAATAGTGCTGCTATCGCCTTTGTCTGTTCATGCCCTGCCATAAGCCGATCAGATTGAATAGACCTTACCTTCTCAGAGAGGTCAAATCTATCTGCTAGTGCAAAAACTAGCCTTCCCTGAATAAGCGTACCGTCCATGTCAAACGCAGCAAGGTTTGACGACAAATCATTGAGCGAATGTACTAGCCTTACTTAGAACTTTTGCAAATAGTCGCACATCTATATCTTTGAAAGATTCTATATTGCTTGGTGTTGGAGGTTCTTGTTGTTGACTATCATCTAACATGTTTTTGCTGCGTAGTGCTTCTAATATTTTTTCACGAACTTTTGGTGGGCAGATCTTACTGTGGTATATGGATCCTAGCGAACCGACCACCATTTCTTTCAAATGATCGTCACCTTTATCTTCATGAAAATGAGGATTGCGTGTTTCAACCTGCATTATTTCGACCCCCTTGTCCATTGCATCCTGATTAACAGTGGGTATAATACCACCAAATTCCTCCAGTATGTTTACTATTTCATAGGATTCAATAGCATAGCCAGATGAATACGTAAGCAGCTCCGCTAATTTGAGAGACATACAGTGCTCGCCAGAGTTGCCTGTGCGCATTACTTCTGTCTCAAAGCCAGTATAGTATGATATCAGCGAATTTAGATGCTGATTTGTTGTTTCCGAGACCCTTCCCCATTTGCTAAAGTAAAGTCCAGTTTCAGATATTTTTGGTTTGTAAATCCACGATACCCTGACCATAGTGTAAGGTGTCTGGGACATTGCTATGCCCGAGGCAAATATCTTGACGTACTCGTTGACTGCACCTGGTACATAATTATCTGCATCAATAAATCCCACATACTCTTTGCCTGCCATCTTGGCAAGTAACATTCCTATTACCATGCCCTCTGCTTTACCGCTTCTAACGGTGCCATCGGGGGCAAGAATGCTGTTATAGCCTACGTCTTTAAGCACTTCAGAGAGGACAGGATCACGCTGGTGCAAAATGAATGCATTACGTCCTACAAACCTGTTGAATTGCTGAAGTGCTTCCTTTTCAAGCTTGTATCTATCTACCGGTTGCCTAGGGCTGTTTGAAATAATGATTGTCAGGCAATCGTGTGGTATACCGCTTAGTACTCCTTCAAGGAGGCGCAGTCGCTCTCCCTTGGTCGGAATCACTATGGCCATGCGCCTCTCGATATCCACGATCTGGTTATTTCCTATATTCATTATAGATTCAGATACCGGCCTGCCATCATCAAAGCCCGAGTCTAGCTCGTAGACACGCTGTACTCCGTGAACGCTGGTCGCTCCAAATCTTTCAGTATATCTTGGCAGGTCGAGCTTCATTTCCTTTAGCACTTATTTACACACAATAATTGCTTATAGCAATTTTCGCTATTTGCCATGGCAATCGTTAGAGTTATGAAAGCTCCTTTCATGCTTAAAGATGTCGTACATATATCCAGTTCACAGTCATGACTGCAGTATATAGAAGAATGTCTAAATTAGACATGGAGCATTGGTGCGCAGATCATTTAAGCCGAAGGTATCAAGATGCTTTAATTTATTCAATAACTGTTTATAACATCTCTTGGTCAGTCGTCTTATGTTAGATAGGAAATATCAAAGAAAAAAGCACCTGGTAGAGAAATTCATCAAAAAATTTGGCAAAGTTGACCATTCTGTCATACTTAACAGTGTTGATATTGACTATGACACTCTCATGAGGGTGCTGTCTGATCTTCGAAACGAAGGACACATCAAACGAGATTAATCGACTACAAAATTACAATATCACTTTATGCGTTCCAAGAACTAGAGGGGCTAATCACAGCTTTGTATTTGGTTTCGGCTTTACTCCTATTAGCAGGGTTTACTATACTAATAAACTGACGTGCTATACATTTTGTTTGCTTAATCAACTAAAATTATACACAACTTAATCAGATTATGAATAAAAAGCCCTGACTGATCTTTAATCAAAGCAAAGCATCGGTTATTGTGCGAATACTGTAATCCAATCTTAGAATTTTATACGAAAACGGTAGATAGTTTTGTTAGGTCTACCTCGCCATGGTCAGCATAGAACAAGTTCGGCTATCAGATCCTCCACCTCTAGCAGTGCTCTCCTTCGTCTTACACAGATCTTTAAGGAATACGTCAATCCTTGCAATTTTTGTGACGAAGAGAGAATTAGTGTCAGAACAATACTTATTCCTCTCACGCAGTGCTATATTTCTTCAAGAAATGGTATATGCTCCACAGAAAGTCATATTGCAGTGATTTATTCTTTCCTGTGAGGCCATTATCTATACAGACCTCGCTATGTGTAAATGGGAGCTTTGAGCGTCTAAGGAGTTTTGTTTGGACACTATTCCTACTCCTTGTCTATGAACTCATCCGGTGATGGGGGTTCCGGATTAAGACCTTTCCTTTTTCTCACATCTGCAACAAGTGGCCGGAATATAGAGTTTGGTACGGCTTGCCATGACTTAAAAAATGTATTCCACATAGCCTTGCCAGCAGTCGCACCCCTCATCTTTTCTGATAGGTCGAATGTCTCGGATGCGGGTATTTCACCCTGCATGATTGCAATAATACCCTTCTGCTCGACATTTAGTAATTTGCCTCTCTTACTAGAAAGCACACTTGATACTTGACCTATCAGGTCCTGCGGACACTTGACTTCTATCCCAAGTATTGGCTCAAGCAGTACAGGATCAGCGATCAACATTGAGCCAAGCATCGACCTCCTTGTGGCTGGCATCAGCTGAGCAAGGCCTCTATGAGCAGGGTCTTCATGGGGCACAAAGTGATGGAGGACAAACTTGACTCCCCTTACCGCTTCATGAGCAATGGGCCCATTGCGTATAACATCATCAAATCCTGATCGAATAGAGTCCATGGATTCGTGTAGGAACTGGACACCCTTTGTTTCGTCCACCAGCATGTTACCGCTTACATCAATTGCTGCAACACTCCTTGCTTCATCTGCGTCCCATCCCCTATCGCGCAATATCCTGGCCATCTCCTTTTTGTCCATATCTTCTTTAAGCTTGCCCGTACGTATCATGTCAAGGACATCGTCAGGCAGTGTCTCAACACGCATGAAGATCTTGTTATGCTTGTTTGGAGACTTGCTCATTATTGGTCCTGCTTTTGCTCTTATCGTCTCACGGTAGTTGATCAGTGGTTGAGTGGTAACGATGTCAAGTCCCGCTTCCTGCAAAAGAGAGGTAGCAATCTCTAGGTGAAGCACACCCATACCGGCCATCAGAGTTTCGCCGGTTTCTTCATTTATCTTTACTATAAGGTTAGGGTCTTCTACAGTCAATCTTCGCAGGGCCTCGACTAACTTGGGCAGATCCTTTGGGTGCTTAGGTTCTACTGCAATAGTGACCACGGGTTCTGAGACATATTTGATTGATTCAAAGGGGACGGATCCCTTCACAGTGGAAAGTGTTTCGCCGGCGACCGCATAGTCAAGTCCAAGCAGTGCAGGTATGTTGCCTGCAGGTAAGAAGTTTACAATCTCGCGAGTATTGCCCATGTAGATGTTGACAGATTGAACTTTGCCCGGCCTCTTTGCATCTATAAGATAAACTTCATCTCCATCTTTGATAGTACCAGAGTAAAGCCTTCCAGTGGCGACTCTACCGGCTTGTGGATCGACATTAATTGTAGTCACCATCATGAGTGCAGGCCCCTTTTCATTACACTCTACTAGGGCTTTTCCAACTTCTGAGTTCAGCTCTCCTGGCCAAATCTTGGGAATCCTATATCTTTGAGCAACATGGGGTGGAGGATGATGTTCTACAACCATCCCAAGAACTGCGTCTGAGAGATGTGCTCTTTCTGCAAGTGCTTTGATAGCATTTGGATCACTGCTCGTATAAGCATCATAAATATCCTTGAACTTTATGCCTTTCTTTTGGGCCATCTTGAAGTTAAATCCCCATCTATCCTTGGCGGACCCAAAAGCAACGGTATTGCCCTGAATACTTACCTTCCACTTATCCTTGACTTCAGGTTCAGCATAAATGTCAACCAGCTGATTGAAATGGTTGATGATGTTAATCAACCACCTTTGCATCTCGTCAGGATTCAGCTTTAACTCTTTAACGAGTCTGTCTATCTTGTTGATATAAAGTACAGGTCGTACGCGCTCCTCCAGAGCCTGCCGGGTAACAGTTTCTGTCTGAGTCATAATACCTTCCACAGAGTCAGAAACAACAACCACTCCATCAATCGCACGCAAAGCACGAGTGACCCTACCGGTGAAATCGATGTGACCGGGAGTATCTATCATGTTAATTACATATTCCTTACCCTCGGTTTCATAAAACAGCGTAACATTTGCTCCTCTGATTGTCATTTGGCGATTTTGCTCAAGTTTCATAGAGTCAAGCGCCAGAGCCTGACCTGCTATAGATGGCGAAATGATGCCTGACGCTGCCAACAGGCTATCACTCATTGTTGTTTTACCATGGTCAACGTGGGCAATGACGCCAAAGTTGCGTATCTGATCCTTATTACCAATTATTCTCAAAATATCCTGAGTTGACTTAAACTTTGGCATATGATCAATCGAAAAAAGTTTGGCGCAGGATTATTAAATGTTGTTCCAGCCAAGAGATAAACGGGATTCCACGGTTTAATAGTGACAGAAGCAACCAAAGAAATGACGAATGGATATAACCCTTGGCCACACACCGGATGCAGACGATGCTTTCATGTTCTATGGACTTGCATTCGGTAAGCTCGAATCCATCTTTGTGATCAAGCATGTAATACAGGATATTGAAACGCTGAACCGACGTGCTCTGAGACATGAGCTGGATGTGACAGCAGTGTCAGCTCACGCCTATGCCCACCTAAAAGATTACGTCATACTGAAGAGTGGAGGCAGCTTTGGGCTCAATTACGGCCCAATCGTTATAACGAGAAAGGAAAATATGATGTCCCCAGATCAACTGCAAAATGCAACAATTGCAATTCCGGGCAAACTGACTTCGGCCAACTTGCTCTTGAATCTGGCAATTGGCCGGTTCAAAGAAAAAGTGGTATCGTTTGAGGCAATACCGGATGCCGTCGCTGGAGGAAACGTAGACGCCGGGCTTGTCATACACGAGGCCCAGATAGCATATGACAAAACCAAATTTGCCAGTGTGCTCAATCTTGGGCATTGGTGGTCCAGCAATACAGGCAACCTGCCGGTGCCACTTGGCATCAACGTTGCAAGCACCCGAACCATGAGCATAGCTCAGATAATGCAATTCAGTAGCCTTTTCACAAAGTGCATTAAATACGGCCTTGACAACATTGACGCTGCGCTTGAATATGCGATGCAGTTTGGCAGAGGACAGCCAAAAGAAACAATAAGAGAGTTTGTCAAGATGTATGTTAACAATTTAACCTTGGATATGGGGCATGAAGGCAAGAAAGCACTTGAGAAAATGTTTGAAATGGCACAGGAGCGAAGAATGGTAGACGCAGATATCCAGATTGAAGTTGTGTGATATGTCCAGACCTGCACGAATAATGTAATGTTGTTTTTAAGGTGAGGTGCTATTTTTTTGCCTCTGCACATTATATTTTGATTCTTCTCAAAAGTAGATGATTAGGCATGACTTGTTTTTTTCTCTTGTTCCTACTGTCTGCCTATGCGAGTTGATATTCCAAGTTCAACGCAGCATATATCGGAAGCATTTGAAAAAATGGTTACGCAGCTTGAAGCCGAGTAGTGCATAATGTCATTTCGATCGGAGAAGCTGTTCTAGGACGGATTATCAAGAATTGCCAAGTTAATCATGAAGAGAGCATATAATCCAATATTAGACACCAGTATATGTACTTTTTATATAAAAATTAACTCTTTTAGCCTCCAAAATCAATTTTACTATCTTACTTTTAGTATTGTACAGTCCATATAGATATGTCCGATGAACGCTTTACTGATGAAGACGATATACAAAGGGCTAGCAATGCGGAGGGATCCTTAATCAGTACGACGACCGAGAACAGCAGGATGAAGAACGTCGCACTACTGCTACCGCATCACGAAATGACGAGGAGAAGAGTGCGGACGACATGGTGCTCTCGAATAATGATGCAAATGATGAAGCGAAATCAACCTTAACTTCATTGAATACGGCTCAAGTAAAAGAACAACAAGCTAGAATTATGGATGAAGGTAAAGGAAATAAAGAGGAACAACAGCAAATTAGTGAGCAGGATTCAGGCAAACAAGAACAACAAGTAATGCGCACGGTGTCTCCTGAGCAGGTATTGTTATTGCAAGTACTTAGGAGAGCTAAACGTCAACACGATCTGACCATTGAAGTACAAAAGAACTTGAAGTCATTAATGAATATCCAAAAAGGTATACAAAAAACTGCAGGGCAAGTAAAGCAGTTACATTCAATTCTTAAAGATTCTCAAAAAAAGATTCTGCAAGTACAGCGCCACATCTCCGCAGCAGAGCGAATGCAGGAAAAAGAATTCGTAAAGCTGAGAACTCAAAGACTAGGGGGAGGAACAATGATAGCCGTTAAAGGCAAGATTGCTAAAAATAAAGGTAAAAGAAACAAGATAAGATGATATAAAAAATATCACGATGACTAGTTAAAAACGAAATGACATCGTATCTATCCTATCTATCATACAATGCTCATCACCAACAGAGTCAAAAGTCAGGATAGCATAACATAATGTCGACAAGTCAGATCCTTCAATGACAGCCACTCAACTGACATATCTTTAAATCTTATCTAGAAAATTGCAATTTAACTCGGGTTCCTTCTAGTGGTGCATGATGGATGAATCAACCGAATTGTCAAGATTCATTAACCAATATAATAATATCTTGAAGAAGTAGAGAGGAGTTTTGTTGGCTGTCGATAGGTCATAGTTCCCGGTAAAGGATTATTATTATTTTTTTCCTGTTTGTTTAATGTGCAAAATTAGTAATATTGATTAGAACCACTACTTTTCCTGCAGTATTAACCGCATCCTTTTATGGACTAAATTAGAGGCGCGTCAGAGGTTGTATTTGAATTACCCTCATCTTTGGTATTTTCTTTTCTATTTCGGCCTTCTTTTTGACAATCTGAGAACTTTTCCATTTGGCAAAACATGTAACGTGGATAGCATTCTCTTCTAATTTACTAACATATACATCCTTAACTCCTATTTCCTTTAATGTTTTTTTTAGAACTTTAGGTTCCAGATCCAATTCTTTTCCTACATACTTGAGCAGTAACAGTATTTTTTCGTCTGTCATTATAACACCTATTGAGTATAAATTATATTTATTATAGGTTATAAGCCTTGTAAGCACTAAATTTAGTTTTCCTTGAAATATTTTGAATAGAAATAAACTGCTTATACTGCATGGACGCTATCTAACAAATTTTGTATTCAACATGATTTTTGTATTAATTATTACACATCCTACTGCTGGCTAATCCAACAAAAATTAAGCACAATATTATCTGTACCGAGATCCATGGTATCTTTAGTATTGCAAAACCGCAATTGCAGAAACTAGTGGAAGTTTAATCTGGCACCGTCCTAGTCTGTCCTCAGTGCTTCAGATCCTACACAGGAAAAAGACTTCAGTCAGAAAATATAGTTTATCAAGTAAACGTCTGGATGGTGTTAAAGAACGTGTCACGCTGGACTGGCTTGCGTCCAATTTCCTTTATCAAATGTACAAGCTCTTGAATGGTAGTACCTCCTCCTTTTCCTGCAGCCTTGAATATTTCCTCAGAAAACGCAGTTCCTACGAGATCGTTGCCCCCGTACGAAAGTGCTACCTGCGCAACTTTCTTGCCAAGCGCTACCCAGTATACTGAAATGTTGCTAAGCACATTTGCCAAAATCAAACGTGACACGGCTATTACACGAAGGTCATATGTAGACGGGCTTTCTGAAGTAACAAGTCCCCTCTGCTCCAATTCAGTGTTTTCAAGGCTAAACTTGAGAGGAATAAAGGTAGTAAAGCCTTTCGTCTTTTTGTGAAGTTCCCTGATCTTTATTACATGATCGACAATATGTTCTGGTTTTTCCACATGGCCAAACAACATTGTGGAGTTGCTTCTCAATCCAAGCTCATGTGCTTGTCGGGCGGTATCGAGCCACTCTTCGCCGGAACATTTTCCAATGACTATCTGTTTTCTAGCGTCTTCATGAAAGATTTCGGCCCCGCCGCCAGGAAGCGCGTCAAGCCCTGCGCTCTTCAGCCGCAATAGGATTTCATGGATAGAGTTTCTAGTCACCCGCGCAATGAAGAATATCTCTGCTGGTGTAAAGGCCTTAATTGTGACCTTTGGAAATTCTGCCTTGATTGCTCGCATCATATTCTCGTAGTAGTCAAGCCCTAACTTTGGGTGAAAGCCTCCTACGATGTGAAGCTCAGTAGCTCCAAGTTGTTCTACTGCTATTTTTGACCTGACGACTATTTGCTCAGTTGATAATGTGTAGGCATCATTTTCATTGCCCTTTCTATAAAAGGCACAGAGTGGACAGCTGGCTGCACAGACATTAGTATAATTAAGATAATATGACGCAGCGAATGTCACATTGTCTCCACGTAATTTGTGTCGAATCTTATTTGCAGCCGCGCCTAGGAGAAAAATGTTTTCCTCATTCATCAGCTGTACTCCATCACTGTACGATAATTCTTCACAGGATAGAGCCTTCTCTAGTGCAGGGGTTCCGCCTGAAACACTATCAGATTTTTGCAAATGATCTTCTTCTATTTCTCCCTATGTATGATATGATCATATAAATCGTTATCAGTCTTCGCAATTTGAACAGAAAGAATATATAAATACAATTAAGGGCCCAAGAACTCCGTCAACATTTGCAACATGGAAATGATAAGCTAATTTCAGACTTTTTGAGTAAATCAGAGGTTAGTGATGTTCTTGACAGCGCACTTGCGGGCCGTCAACTGGGTCTCAACGATTGCATCAGATTGATCAAATCTGACGATGTTAATTCTATGGGCTTTGTAGCAAACATCCTGCGGCGTAATATGTTTGGCGACACGATAACGTTCATCAATAACATCATCCTTAACTATACCAATGTCTGTATAACTTACTGTAAATTCTGCGCTTTTTATCGTCCACCTGGACACGAGGAATCGTATACCGTCCCGATTGAAGAAATTATCAAGCGAGTTGCTATGTCGAGAGAGATTTTTGGCATCACGCAGGTCCTAATACAGGGCGGCCATAACCCAAATCTTAAGCTAGAATACTACGAAGACGCATTCAAAGCAATAAAGCAGAGATACCCTGAAGTAGGAATAAACGGATTATCGCCATCAGAAGTAGATATGATTGCAAGAGTTGAGCGGAGCAGCACGAAAGAAGTTCTTTCGCGGTTAAAAGATGCGGGGATGGATACCTTCGCTGGTGGCGGTGCAGAGATCCTTGAAGACAGCGTCAAGGAGCAAATAAGTCCATTCAAGATAAGGAGCCACGAATGGCTTAGAATAATGGAAGAGGCCCACCATTTAGGTTTAAAGTCCGTAGCGACGATGATGTATGGAACAGTTGAAACAGAAGAGGATCGTGCGCGGCATATCATAAAGATAGCCCAATTGCAAGAAAAAACTGGCGGCTTTATTGTCTTTGTCCCATGGAGCTTTGAACCCAATAAGACGGAGATGCAGTCGGAAGGTAAAATAAGATTCTCCTCAGGGGGATTATCTCTGCTGAAAATGATCGCAATTGCAAGAATTATGTACCGTGGTCTTATTGATCACCTGCAGTCATCATGGCTTACGAATGGTATAGGAATGGCGCAGCTTGCACTCAATTACGGTGCAGATGACTTTGGAGGTACGCTTATTGGCGAAGAGGTAGTGAGTGCTACTGGTTCGAGGTCAACTGAATTGACATCTTACCGAATAATTGCGGCGATTAAACGAGCAGGATTTAAGGCAGCAGAACGGGATAATTTCTATAAGGTTATAAAGTGCCATTAAAATATTTGTCCCATTTGTTGTCTACAATGGATTTTGTCTCATTGTCAACTGCTGCAAGCTGCTGTATTTCGCGCATGTAACCTTCATCTCTCCATTTTGTGGTAGCGTCAATTCCTAGCTTTGAACCAAGATTGACAAGTGGTGAAGCTGGATCGAGTGTATCGGTCGGGCTATTGTTGATAATGATGGTGTCGCGACCAGGATCAGCACGGGTGGTCAATGCCCATATCACATCGTTTATGTCATGTATGTTAACGTCGCTATCGACAACTATGAACATTTTAGTCAGTGATAACTGCCCCATACCCCACAGACCCATCATAACTTTCTTTGCCTGGCCTGGATAATGTTTCTTTATTGAAATTATTGCGAGCCCTTGAAACCAGCCGGCAGCTGGCATGGAAAAGTCTACGACCTCAGGCTGAAACATCTGTATGAGCGGCAGAAACGAGCGCTCGATTACCTTACCAAGATATGCGTCTTCAAGTATTGGCTTGCCTACTACTGTCGTAAGATAAACAGGGTGGTTGCGTCTCATTATTCCCGTGAGGGTGAAGGTTGGAAAAGGCTCTGCTGGTGTATAGTATCCGGTATGGTCACCAAATGGTCCCTCCATTCTCAGGTCGTTTGGATCGATATATCCTTCAAGCACAATCTCGGCATTGGCTGGAACTTCGAGGTCATTATCGGTTGTCCTACATTTTACCAATTTGACACCTTTCTTTCTGATGATACCTGAAAATAGATATTTGTCCATGCCCTCTGGCACAGGTGCTACTGCACTGAAGACTGTGGCTGGATCAGCACCAATTACTATTGCCACTTCAATCTTTTTTTTGTTTTGCTCTTTGATCATCTTGTAGTGTTCAGCACCCCGTTTATGCGTCTGCCAATGCATTATTGCGTGTCTGTTATCTACTATCTGAATACGATAAACCCCTAAGTTGCGTACTTCAGTTTCAGGGTGCTTTGTTACAGTCATTCCAAAAGTGATAAAGCGTCCAGCATCTTCTGGAAAGGACTTGAGTACCGGCAAAGAGTCGAGCGATATCTTGTTGATATCTGTTTCAACAACTTCAGTAACTGGTCCGTGATCCACACACTTGGGGCCATAGTCAGTTATCTCTGAAAGCTTTGGCAGCATCTTCAACTTGTTGAGCATCCCTGAAGGCAACTTCATTTTTGTAAGTTCTGTAATACGTTTTCCTATTTCAGAAAAATCATCAGTTTCTAGGGCAGTTTCTAACCTCTTCATGCTGCCAAAGGCATTGCCAAGCACAGGCATACTTGAGCCCTCGACATTTTCAAATAGCACTGCGGGCTGTTCTCCAGCATACATTAATCGACGCATGATTTCTGCAATTTCCAGGTTTGGGCTGACCCTCGTTTTAATTCGCCTAAGCTGTCCTGTCTGATCTAACGCTTCAATATACTCGCTTAGGCCTTCAAAGGGCAATACGACAGCTCTCCCGGATATGAAAAATATACCTTTGCATTGTTTCATAATCAGTAAATAGTTATTGGTGCCACCAGAAGCATGTCTGATCAAGATAGGGAGTATGAGGAAGGCGCTCCAGGGACAGAAACCAAAAGAAAGGATAATCCATTAAATGAGTACCGTGAAAAAGAAGCAATGACTCCTGCCAAGATAAAAGAGCATGAGCCAACGGCTGTCAAGCGTGAAATGACAGAGAAGATTACAGAGTCAGGCCAGACAGGGACAAGCCCCGAAGAGGCTCGAGAGATAGCAAGAAGCAAAGGAATGGCAAAAGGAACAGCTGGTGCGGCTGAAACAGGCGACCAATACGAGCAGGGTGCTGCTGGATCAAATCAATAAGCCAAATCTCTTTTCTTTTTGTTTGTACAAGTAGGCCATAAAAGGGAGTAATCTATCAAACGAAGGTAATTAACAACAGTTTACAGAGCCCAAGATAACAATTCAATATGTATCAAGTTTGGAGCGTAAAAATTAAAATATACTCCTAATCGAATGCAATATTCAACAAAACTACAATAAATAATCCAAAAAGCGTAAACTGGCTCAATGTCCTAAATATGTGATATACGCTTGTATATGTATATAGACGTGATAACCAAATACGATGTCTTTCTGTTAATCTAACATGCAAGGGCGCATTATTACTGGTCACAAGAATGGCAAGGATAGAGATATCGGCAGGACGTTAGCCTCTGATAGGTTTCCAAATACGATGGATAGTTTTTGGTTCTCGATTAATCCTAAAGTCGTTATAAGTCCCTTTGACTTTGTCACGGTCAGGCATGTTTTCAATACAAGAACTATTGGCATGGTAAAGGAGCTTAGTGCAATCGAGGAAATGGGAACTGTAGCGAGGGTTGCGGTAATGGTGAACACAGGTATAGAAAAGGACTCAGCAAGGGCTGTTTCTATTGGGATGCCCGTTGGCTCGGCCAAACCTGTCAGGTTTGCCATGCGCGAAGAGGTGATATTTGCCCTTGGAATACCCGAGATGCTTAACCCTATACCTGCAGGAATAATAGAGATGACAAATGGTTTACAGGTGCCAATATCGTTGGACATTTCATATATCGTTGGGCCTGATACGGCACATGTAAATGCAGCTGGCATTTCAGGCAACCTAAAAACAACATATCTGTTTTTTCTTCTTCAATCCGCTTATCAGAGACTTGTTAAGCATATGCAAGAGGATGTAGCTATAATAATTTTTAACACAAAGGAGGAGGAGCTTCTTCACATAGACCAAGTCCAGAAGCCCAACAAAAAAACAATGCAGCTACTCGACCTACTTGAGTTAGATATCAAATCCTTTGAGAATGTCACCTATTTTTTGCCAAGAGGGAGAGATGGAAAAGCAAATTCTGCTGTAGTGCCTAGCAACTCAAAGACATATTCATTTGGACTGGAGGATGTCTACGATAGATTAGATCTGTTGTTTGGAAGCGATGATGAAAGCTACAATATATCGTCGATACTGAATTACATCTACGAGGCCTGGCCGTTGTTAAATGACAGCAAGCAGATAAGTACTTGGAGCGATCTGCTTGAATTTACCGGGTATCCTCAAGAGGTGGTGGCGCACAAATCCACACTCCTTCGCTTCTTGGGTCAAGTACAAAGATTCCGCAAGTCTCCTATGTTTATCGATAAGAAGGTAACAAGCAGATACCTTGGAGGAGAAATAAAAAAAATCAGACGTAACAACGTTTTTGTCATCGATATCTCTATGATATCGTCTCTACAGGAGCAAGGGTTCGTCGTAGGAGATGTATTGAAGAGTATTGACGAGATATACTCTTTTTCAAGGCAGAACAGCAAAAGGCCAAAGTACATATTGACTTTTGTTGACGAGATTAATCGTTTCATTCCACGCTCTGCACAAAATATGTCCGCTGTAGCAGAGCAGATTATGAGGACAGTAGTCCCCGGTAAATCACGCGGCACAATCCTATTCTCTGCTCAGCAGTTCAAAAGCACAGTAGATCCAGCATTGCATGAAAACACAGGTATGCACATGATTGCCAAATTAGGCATGTCGGAACTGTTGACTTCGCCGTATTTTATGATTGATAAAGCCACAAAGGCTAACATAGTCAGACTCAACAAAGGGGAGCTTGTGATGGTACATCCTGCGTTTCGACAGCCTATCAAAATCGTATTTCCAAAATTCCCAATTTAAGACAGGCTAGACATCTTTCAGGAATCTGTCTGTGTTCTTGCGAACAAGTGGTATTATTTTTTCCATTATTATCTCGTGAACGCTCCTTCCTGCTTCGACATCAAATGATAGCAAGAGCACATAATAAAGTCGGCTATTTTCGTCAGCAATAGGAATCGTAGCCCTGACTAATTTGGCATAATTTGACATGGCGTAATTGATCTTGCCGAGCATGTATTCCCATCGAAGGCGGGTATATTGGCGAGTAGCGGCAGTGATTGCATATTGTGCCCGCTCCTCAGGATTAAGCAGTGGTTTTAGACCCTTACGTTCGGCTACGGCGACAAGGTGGCCGTCCCCATCCGCGATCCCCGCAAACCTGATCAACTTGTCAAGGGTGACCACATTGTCGCAGAATTCCTGAAAGAATAGTTTCATTTAGTTTATCTCCAGAATTTGACTATATTTGATTTTCGTAAGGAAGAATAATACTCAAGCAAATACTTAAATGGGTTAAACTTATGATGGTGTCTGCTTTGTCTGCTCAGGAAGTTACATTGCTTGAAGATCGTAGGAACTCGTTATTGAACCGGCGTGAAGTAAAAGTACTTTTCAGAGGAGGGGCTGGCAAGATTAGTAGAAGTAACGCAACAGAGAAAATAGCCAACCAGCTCAATATTAGTAAAAAGCAGGTTGTTCCGATAAATCTTAGATGTCAAACAGGTATGACAGATGTTCACGGAACACTATACATCTATGACGACGAAAATGAAGCGACCAGACAGCTGCCACGCTATAGGCTACTCAGGACACTAACAAAAGAGGAAAGGAAAAAGGTACTTGACGAAGAAAAGGCTGCCAAGCTTAGAGCTAAGCAGGAAGCTGCTACTTCCAAGGCTGGTGCCTCTGGAGGTGCCAGAAGGTAGTGGCAGACAAAAAGGCTCAAGGTAAGGGTGAGGTTGCAATCTACAAATTCTACAATATACAAGGGGACAAGGTAACAAGGACTAAACGTGATTGTCCCCGCTGTGGGAAGGGAACCTTCATGGCAGAACACAAGAATAGGTTTACTTGTGGAAAATGCGGCTTTACGGAATTTACTCATGCTGAAAATGCCAAAAAGGCCAAGAAGTGAAAATAGAAGCTAGCTGGCAATTGCATTTATTTCACATTTTATCGTATGCACTATCGAGGGTGCAAGCACGGGATAAAATGATTCTATATAGCGCTTGTTTTTAGCTAAGCGCAAAATATTGCTAGGATCTCCGGCGTCGACGTACCCTTCAACAAATTCTTTTATTATCGTAGCTGCTACCCTGCTGTTTTGAGTGTTCTTAAGGCCCCAGCCAACAAACTGCGAGATATCCCATGCTGCATCGCCGGCATTCAATATAAACTGCTCGACATTGGTAAAGTAGAGATCGTTATCCTTTACAATAATATGTTTGGGTTTGATATCTCCGAGTGTCGCCCCTGCAGTGTGGATTTTTGCAATCTCGGCTCCAGCTTTTCTGATCAAGCTGCCATCTCCTTTGCCCTTCATGCAATCTCTTATGACATCTGCTAGTGTTATTCCATCAAGAAATCGAGTTACTAGGAGTCTCTTATCTAGAACTACTGCCTCAATTACAGGCGTGTGGAGACCAAGACTGCGCATATATCGTATTGCCTTGTATTCCGAGCCGATCCTCAATAGCGGGTTCATTCTAAATCGCTTTACAGGTGCGCTCCACAGACCTATCATTGCCCACTTTAGTGCTTTTGATTTTGCAACCTCTTTTACTGCAACTTTGTATTCATCCGAGAAATGTTTTAACACGTACAGTGTGGTTCTACTGTTCTTGTTTCCTAGTCGCCTCTTTTTTGCTACAGAGTAACTATTGCCAAAATGATGTTGAGCTAGGTCATCAAGCCAATTCCCGCCATCAGTTATGAATATACCCTCAGGTAGCCTCCAGTACGCCTTTCTAGGGGATAACATAAAATCGGGAGGTGTTGTCATCACCATTCTTACGCGACGGCGGATTTTAGACTCAGCTTCATGGATGGCGAAATGCATTATTTTTCTCCCCGCATAAGTGTGCACAAGATAGGAACTGAATTCTCTAAGTCTTTTTGTAAGCTTTAGAGGATCTGCTCTTTTTTCTATTCCTTTATGCTTATCGGATATCTGCAAGAGACCATCCTGCCTTGAGACAAAGATTTCGTCATTCTCTGAGATAATATCTGCTACCGCCTTATGGTATCCCTCCAGCGCAAATTCTATATTGCGCTGGGAAGTAGTATATGTCTTGTAGTAGCTATAAGCCGCGTTTGCATAGAGGGACATCCTGCGTTTTATCTTCGAAAAAGCTACAAATTCTAGTGGAAAGATTATTTCTGTGCCCAGTACTCCTGTGTATTCTAAGATATCACGTACTTCCTCCAAGATAACTCGTCGCTTGTAAATATTCTCAATCATTGTAAGAAACTGTGCATTAGCGATCGGTTCGTAAATGTGAAGCAAACGACCCACTACAAATTCTCCAAGGAAAGCGCTTTGAGCATCACGCAATAGCGCTTCACGGTCAACCGCAAGGGCAGACACTTTTGCATCGGATTCACGAAAATAGGCGTATTTGACCACATAAGGATAATTCTCTAGGACGATAAGAAGATCTATGTCGCTGTCAGGTCGGTTATAGCCTGCAACCCTTGACCCATATATGCAGGCAGCAACCACTCTACGATCCTTAGCAACTTTGCTAATACATCTCTGAATGACCTGGAGTTGTTGAAGGGAAATGTTAGACATATCTGGTTTTTTTCTTTTTGATCTTTATGTTTTCAAATTCGGTAATCTTGTCTTTGATATGCTGCTCGACCTTCAGGCAGGCCATAGTCTCTATAGGAATTTTTATAATATTCGCATCTAATGAAACTTTTGAAGTTGGAAGACCTTTATTCATCCAAGTCTTGATCGCCTTCTCCTCCAGCTTCAGATCCCTAAATCCCTCAGGAAATCTATTGGTGACGTGTCTTATAAGAGTAGGGTCAGATTTGAATACTGCCCGCTCTTCAACGAGCCTAGTTGCATCAGTATAAGTTCCTTCAAAAAGGGTCCCAGATACTTCATCAGATATTACTTTCATCTTGAGTATTCTATTTATGAGCTCCAGATAATGCATAAATTCATGCGCTAAAATGGCATGTATCGTGCCTTTGAGCCCGTAGGCTATAAGAGGCGCGGTTATCTGCACAACCACATGTAGTTGCTTGTGGGTGTCTACTACAGGTATTGTCCTGGCAAATAATATCCCTACTGCGGTCAACTCGACTGCTGAAGTAGAGATTACAAGGCTTGGCTCAACATAATAATAAGGATAATTCAAACCAGATGCTTCCTCGACTCGCTTAATGCCCTCTATGACCAGTGGAAATCTTTCTACTATGACATCGTAAACTTTTTGTGGTAATTGACCTAGCCGATAGGCATTGTGAACCTTATAGAGCGGGTCAAAAGAGTTCATCTATTCTTGGTGTCAAATTGAGTCGCTGAAAGAAAAACGTTACTGAAGACGCACATCTAGGATGTCGAACGTAACGCATTTGCATGGCATGCCAAGAATCTCTGATATGTTTGGCCTAGCATATTGTTCGCCGTGCACAAATTGCTTGATCATTATCCCGCTGTCTGCTTCGATTGTAAGGATAAAATCATTGCAGTCAACTTTTCTACTATGTATAGAATGGATGCTTTTTACGCTTTTTTTTGATTTATTCTTAAAGGTCACTTTACATCCCGAGAGAAAATTGAGTCTATTTAGGATTGTTTTATTTAGTGAGTTTTCGCATCTTATGTGGATTTTGGTCTTGATCGTAAAGCGAGGCTGGATTGCAGGTACATTACCAATTTCGTTCAATGCTGCTTTGATGCCCTTGCCTTTAATCGTCTTATATTCAAAGTTCCTCTTTCTAGGATTAAAAATCCGTGCGAAAAATGGGCGACCGCTTCCCAGAACCCTGCTGTCAGCATCTTCGCTTCCCATCCACGTAAATTTCGGTGTCTGACCTCTGGTAAGATCCATCAGCGCCTTTGCAATTATTCCTTCGACGCTCTCATATGCGGATAATCCTGAATAATTGCAGGAATTGCAGCCGATACCTCCGCAAACAGCACATTTGTCCTGTTTTTGTGGCAAACCTCTGGATTTCTTGGTGTACACGCCAGCAAACGTAAGTGGTCTGGATAATACTGCAACTTCAACGTTGTTCTCCTTATCTATAGTCAGAGTAATCACGATGTCTGGCTTGCCGTATTCTACCTCTTTTTGTGCCCGCCTGGCGAGCTGCATTCCAAGTTCCCTAGTTAGATATTGTTTGATGCTCTCGCTTCCTCTTATTTTCAAGCGAGCCCTCATTGAGTCTTCTCTCTCGTATAATTGAGTTGGTAGTTTAGCACCTATGAGAAAGGTGTTAAATTCAAAGCACTTTACAGCGTCTAGGATGTTGTTTGCTATGTCATCTAGTTTGTCCATCAGTCCACGACAGATATAGCATGGTCTGCCAGGTCTCCCTCTGCAAGAGTGTCTTTCAAGACACCGCTTACAGAGTCTGTAATGCCTTATCAGGCTTTGTTTGGGCATTAGCCAAGACCAATTTTTCTAAAAAATCCTCCCATACCTCTGCCCTTGTTATGCTTCATGAAAGTCTTGGATGTGTTGTATTGCTTGATCATTTCCTTGATTTCTCCTTCGGCTAATCCGGAACCTCTTGCTATCCGTTTTCTTCTTGACTCATTAATAACATCTGGGTCTTTTCTTTCTTGTTTGGTCATTGATTGTATGATGAAGCGCCATTTCTCCATTCTCATCTCCATTTCGTCCAACTTCTCTTCTTTGACCATGCCAGAAATTCCCAAATTTTCTATGATGTTCCTAAAGCCCATCTTGCTTGCTGATTCCATCTGTGCATAGAAATCCTCAATTGTCATCTTGCCGCTCATTAATCGCTTTACTTGGTTCTCATCAGCCTGAAGCTCTAGACCCCTAGCCATCTCTAACAACGCTTTGATATCTCCCATACCAAGCAGTCTTCCTACAAATCTCGTCGGGGAAAATTGCTCAAGATCATCTATACGCTCTCCAGTGCCAATGAACATCACTTTTGCTCCTGTTGCTGCAGATGCTGCAAGAGCACCTCCGCCTTTGGCTGTACCATCAAGTTTCGTAATGACGATTCCTCCCACAGAAGCAGCCTTATGAAAAGCCTCTGCTTGTTTATAGGCTCCTTGTCCTATCGTCGAGTCAATAACTAGCAAAACTAGATCTGGCGTTACTGCTTTATACATTTCACTCATTTCCTGCAGGAGACCTTCCTCTTCCTTATGTCTTCCAGCAGTGTCAATAATTACAACATCAAGGTCCTGATTCTTAAAATAATCAAGTCCATTCCTAGCTATTGCTACTGCGTTATTATTTTGCTCTTCTCCAAAGACCTCCACGTTTATTTTGCTGCAATTCATCTTCAACTGAGTCAATGCACCAGGACGCCAAGTGTCTGCACCTATGACTCCTACCCTATAGCCATGTTTTGTAAGCCATCTTGCCATCTTAGCAGTTACGGTGGTCTTGCCGCTTCCTTGAATACCTAGCATAAGTACGACATTCTGTTTTCCGGGCTTGAAAAATGACATAGCCAGAGCAGGATCATCCTCCTGAGCTTTGTCAATCGTTTTGATTACATCACCAGAATATCCCAATAGCTTCGCAAGTTCTCCATATAGTATAGTGACAATGTGATCCTTTCTCGAAAGCCCCTTTGGAGGTTGCTCCCCTAGCGCCCTTTGTTTAAGGTTTTGGGTAATTGTAATCACAAGCTTGACGTTAACGTCTGACTGGAGTAATGAACGTTGGACGTCCTTGCAGATCGAGTCGATTAATTCTTCGTTTATGTCAGAGGCTCCTACTATTTTTTTCAAAGCTCCGCGAAGGCCTTCACGAAGATTATCAAACATGTATTATTTCTTTTCTATTAATGCTACATCCTGTATTTCAAATATTCCCCTCTGTCCATCCCAACGCGTAGCAGCAGAATTGATCTGTAGCTTTTTACGATAGAGCGGGCAATCAATGACAAGTGTTTCAGCCTCACCACCTTCGAAAGTAAGGTTGAATCCAAACTTTTCGCTCAGATAGACCAGCTTGGTAATAGCGTCCTCGTTAAGTTGCTGGCCAAGCCATTCTCTGCCTAGACCCATCGACGATACGCCTGCTATTATAATACGAAAGCCTCGTTTGATAAGCTGAGTTATGTAGCTTTTTGGCTCATAACTCCACAAAGGTGCGATTGTTTCAATTCCCTGTCCTACACATACCCGCTCAAACGCATACTTTTGGTAGTTACTTGAAATGCCACCATGAACTAACCCCTGAATTTTATAGATCGATTTAACCTGCACTATTGCCTCTTCAAGTGCCTTCATCTCCTCTTCCTTTGAACAACCCCGTATCTGGCACCCGATAAGGGGTATCTGCATTGCATCCGCAAGATATTCTGTAACCCAACTGTTTGGATAGTGGAAAAGAACACTGTCGTCTGCTCTAGGATGCATTGTGATAAGGCATGCAACACTATGGCCCATTTCTTGTATGCGCGATATCGCAAACGTGCTGTCTTTGCCACCAGAAAAAAGGGCTGCTAGCTTCACATAAGAATAGGCAGAGGTGTTCAATATTAAGTTCCTGTTCCAAAGTCATTAATGATTGCCCGTGACTAAATTGTGTGCGCAAGACAAGGCCATTTGTCGGTAGGTGTCTAGAGTACAAGTTATTGAAGGTGACATTGAGTACATGCAAGACCATAGCTGAAAGAAAAATTTTCTAATAATAATAAATGAGGATGCCTCAGGATCTCATAATCTTCATCAGCTGAGATAAATCTCATCAGTCGGCTCTTCCGATACTCCTCATCAGCATCCATCCAGAAGTCTGGGAGTCCAACGTATGAACCTTGGCTTACCTTCTAGCCTTTAACCCTGACTATCTTAATTCTGTCAAGCACCTTCCAATACTCCACCTCTCTGCCTTGCGCTTCACTCTGCGCTATCTTGTCCTTTATCTCATCTTCTACTGCAGTAGTTTCAAATGTTTCAAATGTTTCAAGATCCATTATCTGCAGAGTGGCGCCTTGTTTGGATATTATTTGGCCATTACGCTTGTCTATCAAGGGCACATCTACTTTGGTTGAGACAGGACCCACGAATGGATGGGGTTTACTATCGAACACTCCGACGGCTGTAATCCTTGCTTTTGCAGATCCATGTTTTCCTGGCTTACTGTGGTCATAGGAAACTATTCTGCAGGGCTCTCCGTCGACAATAATGTATGAACCAACTTTGAGTGCGCCAAGATCCATTGGCTTGCTCATAAATCTGAATCAAAAGCCTAGAGAAAAGGATACATATTTAACATTTTACTTTAATTTTTCAAGAATAGAGAAGCTAACCAAGTTATTAAGTGATATACCCATACGAGCTACGTCGCGTCGAGTACGTTCACAGTATTTCTGATCAGTTTGATGTGTTTTCTTGCCCTCCAGTTCGAGAATTAGGAGGTTCTTAGAGTAAGGAAAAATGAATTTTGGTTGTTCTGATACCAAGAGCTTCATTTGTGCAAGACTAGCCTTCTTTACCCTTTCACGTCGTGCGATGGCGTTTGCAAGCTCACTAATCTCGGCATCGCCATTTGTGTATTTCGTGAAGTACAAAGAAACATAGTTAAGTGTGTCACCGCTTCGCTCAAATAGAGGATTGGAAAAACTAAAGATGAGTGATAATCGATCCATTTTGTGGTTATTGATATCATCCAGTATGCTAGTTGCATCTATGAAAGATGCTAGAATGTAGTGATTCGCCTTGTTGGGAAAGTACGGTGTACTTTCATCAGAGAATGTAGCAGCAACGAAGTATATATCGACAATATTGTTGCTTTTTCTCCAATTTTCAAGCAGGGAGCCCAATTGCTTGTCGTGTGGAATGCACAAATAGCCTCGTGCATCCAAGCCAATGCTGCTCGCCAATCCTAAACAAAGGTAATATAACTACTATTTATCTATGAGGGTCAATCTTGACCAGATAACGTAATATATTCGCCATCTACCCATGTATGGACAAGAACGATCTAAATATTCTGGCCCCTATACCTACAACTAAACCCGCGGCCTCCCCGGCTCATTCACTCTTATTCATAAGTGATTTCAATTAGGAGAGCCTTTTCTTCTATGTGTTGTCTTCTTTTCCTTTTTCCTTTTTTCTTTCTGTTTTGTTTTATTTGGCGATAATAAAACTGCTTATCATGTCCTTTGCAGTTGGAAGTAATTTTTCGTATCTTGATTGTGATCCACCATAGACCAGAACATGTAGCCAATCATCTTTGAGAGTCATAGTATAGAGCCACTTTGTTCCCTTATCGGGATCGACAACTACCATTTCATATGCTGGCATATCGTCATCGGAAAGCACTGCACTAGAATTAGTGCTAATTATCTGGATATTTGTATTATTATTTTTTTGCAATGAGTTTAGCGACATTATGGATTTGAGGAATGACTGCCCTACAGTCTGTATATCAGCAGAGAAATTATATCCTGAGACATTTTTCTCACTACTCAATGCAGCCGCAACGCCAGGTTCCCTAATGTTCGTTATTAGAACTGCCAGCCCAACTGGAACTTCGCCGGCTTGTCCATTAGCTTGTAGTGCTTCTGCCGGTGACATGAATACAACAGCGAATAGACGCGTAAAGATGTTCGCATCCTCAAAATAAAGCCAGTCTTGGGGATACCCAAGTTGTATTCCATACTTTGGATTTTCATAGAGATTTGTACCAGCATTTGTGGTGGTATCGATGAGAGATGTTGCTGATGCTACTGACGACGGTCCTAGAATCATCCCGACCATTAATAGGATTATGACACCTATCGCAAAGCGTATCAATTTTTCTCCTCCTTTTATTTCTTTTTGCTCCTCATGTTGAGAAAGCTCAGGCGTCGGTACTCATTGCCCCTCAACACTATCGCAGGTGTCAGCACTAACCAAATTACAACGCCTAACCCATCGATTATCATACTTCTTCCTTTTATTCCTATGCTCCACATCAAATCTTCTCTATTACCCTTATATGATAGCCATTAGAGGAAGGTAACAAAAAACAAGAATGCTTGGCTTCAAGAGAGGGTTATTTTGAGGCTGAAGGGTTTGTCAATTGCTATATGCCCTTACAATCAATAGGTGACAGATTCCTATAACATTTTCATTTATGCTCGAATTTAATGCTCACCTAATGAAGTGCAGAGGTTGGGAGCATTCTTCTCTTTCACTTATTGGATAGATCTTTTTCTGTTACCCGTCTAGAGAATTTTGGTGAATTGGTTGATGTAGCACGCTTGGTTGTCCTTTCTGGGATCATTTTTGAATCTGTTATTCTATGAATCTCATCGATATGCACTTTCAGCTCTTTCTTTGAATCAAAGAACTTACTGCAGGAATTGCATCTTGAAATTTTTGGTGTCATTGTTCCTCCTTGTTTGACTTGTCTCATTCGTCATTTAACGTAGTTAACCAACGCACATCCTATAATAAAAAGGCTTATGAGTACAGAGGCATCGGATGTGAGAGTAGGATGCAATATCCCTCAGATCTATTGTGTTTTTGTCTCTGCCATTAGTTTGGCATTAGCATAAAAATATGATATACCGCCGTGAAAAATGTATCGCAGCTGGTCTTATATTTTATCTATTAAGCAATAGTACGGAAGGATTATCATGATGAGCCTAGCCACCCAAGCCTTCTGAAATACAATATCATAAGGAGAGCTGAAATAGACGCGACCACCAAAACAAATATCAAAGTAGTATAAGCTCCCAGCAAAGTCCAAGAACCCGTCAGTGATCCACCTGGGAGATTAATGTTCATACCATAAAAGGTGCCAATGACAGTAGCTGGAATCGACAGCGTGAACAGAATTGTTAGCACGCCCAAAATTTTGTTTGTTTTTTCCTGGCTTAGCATATAATCGGTGTCCTTATAGATCTCCACTGTTTCTTTTGCCTCTTCTAATGCTTCATACACCTTTTCAATATGGTCTTGAACATCCTTGAAATATGGAGCAAGATCTTCTCTTGAAAAGCGCTGAACATCCTTTGAAAGATCAACCACCGTCCTGCGAAGAGGAATCACTATTCTTCTCAGTGTTGTTATCTCTCTTCGCAGGAGAGAAATCTGGCGGGGAATTGATATTTGCTCATCAAATACACTATCCTCAATATCATCGATATTTCCTACAACCTTCATCAAGATATGAAGGAGGTCGTCGACTAATGTATCGATTATCTTGTGGAGTAAGTAGCCTGAAGATCTACCCATTATTGCCTGTTTTTGCTTTTCATCGCTTTTGCACATATTGAAAAGCTCTTCAAGAGCCTTTAGATCTCCTTGGTGGATTGTAACGAGATAATTGGCACCCATAAAAATTGCGAGCTGACTAAAGAGGAAACCCTTTTCCTTGTCTGGGGTAGGGAAATGCAAAATAGTAAAGATGTGGCTTTCATACCGATCAATCTTGGGGATCTGAATCTTGGAAAGGCAATCTTCGAGGTTGAGCCTGTGGAACGGGTACTTCTGTCCAAGAGCACTAACGTCTGCAAATGTGGGTTTTTGTATATTTATCCACCGAACCCCGTTACTGGTAATTGTCTCAAATTGCCTTTTTACTTCAGACATGAGTAGACCCTTCTCGCTTGTTTCGTAACAAAAGCCTTCGATATAAAAAAGTGTTTCAGCTGTCAGAATCTTGTCTTTAGTTGCTGGTAGTCTATAACTTTAGAACTTGCAGCGGTATGCCACTTTGCTGTATTAGTATGCTCAATCCTGGACCTATAGTAGGATATCAAAGAATAGCCTATTATAACTGAGAGGGCACCAAGAGGATCTTTGGCAGCATTTTTTAGTGCATGATCGACAGAGACTCGTTGCGGTAAACAGATTCCACATGAGGAAACATATTCCTTTATCTGGTTATGGCCATTCACCGCCCTTATTACCTGCGATGCTAAATCTTGCACGTCGCTTGCAGGTTTAAAATATACAATTGCATTGTCATTATAAACAACATGTCGGCCCATTCTGAGAATCTTGCATTGAATGTAAAGATCTATTGCAATTATATTCGCCGGTATCTCTATTTTCTTAGCATCATCAGAATTAATTGCAACTGCCCTGCCCATCACAGTATACTGGGACAGCTGAGCAAGCCTCACAGACCTAAGCCACTTTGAGATGAATACAGATGCTCTTCCGGCTAATCCAGCTGCCTGGACAGGCTGAGAATTGGATGCACAGATTCCGACATTTTCTTCGATGGATGACACAAGCTGCCTCGTACAAGACGGGTGAGGAATAGTGTCAGCGTCATACAGAACTATTATGTCGCCTCGAGCTCTTTGGATTATTTCATTCCATGCTGCTGCCGCTCCTCTTCTTCCGTCATGGTGGAAAAGCCGAACGTCTAGCATGGAATGCTGGGCGAAATCGCGCACCAGGTTAGGAGTGTTGTCAGAAGAATCATCCGAAATTAGAACTTCAAAAATCGGTGTGTGTTGTTCTTCAATTGCCTGCAATAAATTTACTATGTTCTGCATTTCATTGTATGAGGGAATTCCAATAGTTATTGTGCGCACATTAGTCGGTACTCCACAAGTCATTTGAGTTTTGTGCTTAGGTAAAAGTTGCTAGTGTAACGTTGAAGTGAAACATATATCCATAGGTTGCCCGCCAAGCAATCAGAGTACGCTTTGCTGCCGCAAAATGCTCAGATAGACGAGGAAAGGTACAAGGCAACATTTGCCTCTTCAGGCCTACGCAAAGACCATCTCATATTTCCTATGTTTGTTTCTAATAATCAGGCCGCGATAGAATCTATGCCAGGTGTTGCAGTGACACCTCTTAGTAGAATCTCAGAGCATGTCCAATCAATAGCGGATAATGGTATCTCCTCAATACTTATCTTCGGTATACCAATCACTAGAGACCCGATTGGCTCATCTGCTTTTGACAGAAATGGCATTGTCCAACATGCAATAAGAGAAATCAAGTCATCCTTTGGAGATGCGATCAGTGTTGCGACAGATGTTTGCATTTGCCAATACAACGTGACAGGACACTGTGGTATCGTAAGCAACGGATGTAACATAGATAATGACTCTACATTAAAAATCCTAGCAAAGATCGCCGTAAGCCATGCAGAAGCCGGCGCAGACGTGATTGCGCCTTCAGCAATGATGGATGGGCAGGTTTATGCAATCAAGAACGAACTTCATAATCGTAAACTTGATGCATCTGTACTCTCCTTCTCTGCTAAACACGCTTCATCCCTTTACGCGCCTTTTCGGTCAGCAGCTTTTACAAAGTTGGTTACACAACTGGACAAGTCTTCATATCAGGTATCATATTCTAATTCAAGAGATACCCTCCGCGAAATAGAAACTGACATTAATGAAGGGGCTGATATGGTCATGATAAAACCCGCTCTTATGTACCTCGATCTCGTTAGTATGGTAAAGAACAGATTCAATTATCCAGTAGCAGTACAGAATGTTAGTGGAGAGTATGCGATGATAAAAGCTGCTGCGATGCGTGGATGGATTGAAGAAGAAGAATGGAAGGTCAATACAATTGCCTCCATAAAGAGAGCAGGCGCTGATAAAATCATCTCTTATTTTGTGCTAGATGTTGCAAAATATCTCTGACGCCACAATTATATAGCATTATTGCAGAAAACGGAAATGTCCCGCGGTAGCTCAGCCTGGTAGAGCTTTCGGCTGTAGACGTCGGCTTCTCAGAAGCTGACCGCGTGAAGCAGCCTATCGGGCGTACAATGACGCAGTAACCGAAGAGTCGCAGGCTCAAACAAATTGGTTAAGAACCATTTGGGGCAAATCCTGCCCGCGGGATACACATAATTTCTTATGTCTGGTAGTACAAGCATTGCTTCGGATGTCTAAAATTGAAACTATCAACCCTGCCACGGGAAAGATACTTGCAACTTATGAGAATATAAGTGCTGATGAGGTCAGCAGGAGAGTCAAGGCGGCAAGACAAGCATTTGCCAAGTGGAAAAGATTGGATGTCGTAGAGCGCGCCGAATACATGCGCAGACTTGGAAGAGTAATGAGGAAAAATAGAGAAGAGTATGCAAGACTAGTTACAGAAGAAATGGGAAAGCCAATCAGACAATCCTTAGCAGAAATCGAAAAATGTGCCTGGGTTTGCGACTATTATGCGGAACGCGCGGAAGCATTCTTGCGTGATGAGATAATACCGACTGAATTTCGCAAGAGTTTCGTATCTTTTGAGCCGCTTGGAGTTGTAGCGTGCATCATGCCATGGAATTTTCCCTTCTGGCAGGTCATGAGGTTTGCAGTACCCGCTTTGACAGCTGGTAATGTCGGGATTTTAAAGCATTCAAGCATCTGTCTAGGAAGTGCTGTAAAAATAGAGGAAGCATTCATTGATGCTGGCTTTCCAGAAAACACATTCCAAGCTATAATAGGAGACTATCGGGCTGGCGAGGCACTCGTGCAATCAAATATTGACGCAGTTTCGGTTACAGGAAGCATCAATACAGGTAAGCGAGTCGCCGAGCTTGCTTCTCAAGATCTAAAAAAATTCGTGTTAGAGCTTGGAGGCAGTGACCCGTTCATTGTGCTCGAAGATGCAGACCTTAACCAGACGGCTTACATGGCCACACAGTCAAGGTTACTCAACACAGGTCAAAGCTGCATAGCAGCTAAGCGCTTTATAGTGGTAAAAGAGGTTGCACACAAGTTTACAACATTATTTGTAGAAGATACTCAAGCCGAGGTGGTAGGAGATCCGCTCGACTCCAAGACCACAGTAGGACCTCTAGTCAGAGACAGCCAAAGACATGCACTTGCTAAGCAAGTAGAGGATGCAAGGTTCAAGGGCGGCAAAGTGCTCACCGGTGGCAGGCCCCTCAATGGCGAGGGTTTCTTCTATGAGCCTACCATAATCTCAAATGTAAACCACGACATGGAAATGGTGAAGGAAGAAGTGTTCGGTCCGGCAGCACCAATTATAGTGGTTGATAACGAAGAGGAAGCCATAAAGGAGGCAAACAATTCTGAATTTGGGCTTGGGGCAAGCATATGGACAAATACCATCGATCGAGGGATACGCCTAGCTCACCAGGTTGAAAGTGGCATAGTATCCGTAAATGAAATGGTAAAGTCTGACCCTCGTTTACCTTTTGGTGGAGTCAAAAAGTCTGGTATAGGGAGAGAGCTTTCCGAATTTGGAATCAAAGAGTTTGTCAATGTTAAGTCGGTGGTGGTAAAGGATATTGCTAG
This sequence comes from Nitrososphaera sp., assembly GCA_045809625.1. Classification (GTDB taxonomy): domain Archaea; phylum Thermoproteota; class Nitrososphaeria; order Nitrososphaerales; family Nitrososphaeraceae; genus Nitrososphaera. The sequence continues at coordinate 58,381 of JBJMEA010000138.1, forward strand.
CAAACTTCTTGTAGAGTAGAGAGATGCCTTTGAGTTAGGCACCGGGTTTCAAACGCTTAGCCATTGACATCCTTGCATCGATTACATTAATCTGTTCCTCTAGCAGCTTCTTGTAGCCTACGAGCAGCTTTTCTTGCTCATCATATGGTTCTTTGCGGATCTCTGTCATTGTATCTTCAAAAACTGTGATTAGCTTTTCCACATCATCGCCCAAGTGCTGTATGTCTCGTGCATCGGTCCTTGTGCTAATATCGACTGATTGGGCTTTAAGCTCCTTCGCTTTTTCTTCTGTTACTTCCTTCGTCTTCTTACCCAAGGAGTAAATAAGATCTTTGAGCGATCTTCCTGCATCTCTAGCTTTTGTAGAGACAGACTCTTCCTCTGATGTTGTTTCAGACTCCACCTCATACGTCTCAACCTCACCTGAAGGTACAGTCGTTATGGCCGTCTCCTCAGAAACTGTGACATCAGCTGTGGGTTCGGAAGTTGTCCTGTTCACTGTATCTTCATAAGTATTGGTCTTCTCCTCGCTTGTCACGATAGCTCTAGGTCCTTAAACTTTATAAGACTTCAGAAATTATGAAGGAGCATTATTCTAGAATTAAATAGACTAAAAAAGCATGATGATAGCAAATTCTAAGTAAAAGATAGGCTAGCGAAAACACGATAGGAGAGCTACATTAGTAAAAACGGTTTTGAAAGCAGTAGATGGCTATTCACATTATTGAAATTATGAAGGTTTCCGCTCGCTACGGATTGATTACTGATCTTCCAATAATTTTTCCTGCCTTCAACTCTTCCAGTGCGCTGTTTGCCTGCTCCAGTGTAAACTTTCTGGATACTAGAGATTGGATTTTGTTCATCTTCGCCAATGCGACCAGTTCGACTAAATCCGCAAACTTGCCAGTATATGCCCCTGTCAAGGTAAATGCCCGCAGTGGGATAAGTGGAAGGTTAAGTTCCAGGGATCCACCAAATAGGCCTACCATCACTAGCCGACCTCTCTTCCTCAGCATGTTAAGTGAGTTTGGCGAAGTTTTGCCATTGTTCACAAAGTCAATAACAATTTCTGCGCCGAGGCCTTCTGTGATATCTTTGACAGCCTTTACGGGGTCTCCAGCTGCTGAATTGATAATATCGTCGGCACCCAGTCTCTTAGCCTCTGAAAGTTTCTTATCGTCAATGTCTACAATGGCTATTCGTGCATTTGTTGTTGCCTTTGCAAGCTGTACTGCCATCAGCCCAAGGCCGCCAGCTCCGACTACTACAACCATTTGACCCGGACGCGCCTCCGCCTTCTTAACAGCAGTATATGCAGTAAGGCCTGAGCAGGCAAGCGATGCAGAAGAGTTTGGATCCAGGCTCTGCAATTTTACAAGATATTTGTAGCTTGGTACGAGAACCATTTCTGAATATCCTCCATCTTGATATATTCCAAGGCTTCTTGGGCTATCACAAATATTTTCTTCACCGACACGACATGCAGGACATACACCTTCGCCTATCCAGGGATAGACTAATACTTTATCGCCTTTGGAAAAACCTGTTACTGATTCGCCCATTTCGTCTATTGTGCCAGCAACTTCATGGCCAGGTGTAAGTGGGAATTTTACTCCACGGTCTTCAACTTTCATAAACACGCCTGGTGGACCAGCATATCCGCCTTCCCATAGATGTAGATCACTATGACATACGCCTGCACTTTCAACCCGTACAAGAACTTGATCGCTCCTTGGCTTTGGAGAGATGATGTCCTTGATTTCAAGAGGCTCCTTGGTCTTCATTATCCGTGCAGCCTTCATATCCGGAGAGTGTACTGAAAGATCGTTATTAATAGTTAGCAAAAGGCTTTAATTCGAATTTTTGGCAAACAATTGTCATATGCTGTTTACGCCAGTTGTTATTGTTCTTATATCAACAAGTATAGTCGGCGCAATTGCGATCCCGTTCGGTGACCCAAAGTTCCTTGATCGGGCCATCCTACTAGAGCTCTCCTTCGTTGCCTTATCTGTTATTATCTTTTTAGACGATGAGTTGACTGTTAAGGGAATACCTCTTTCAAAGTTAGCGCTCTATATCTGCATCCCACTTGCAGTTCTGGTAACTGTGGGAAATTCACTTGCTCCACCCCATGTAGAGATCATGAGAACATTTTCAAAGCCCCTAAATGCAATAGTGCTGATAATTGGCGGTTACGTGTTACAAGTAGCACTTATTGCCACAACCATTCTAGCGCTTAAAGGAATGCGCCAGACCATTATTCAAAATCAAAAGAACTAAACATGTGTACCGAGGATATTTTCTTTTGATAACACTTTGTCAAGCTGTTCATTTGTCATCAGTCCCTTACTCAGAACTAGCTCGCGGATGCTCTTGTTGGTTTTTAAGGATTCTTTGTATATTTCGGCTGCCTTTAGGTAGCCGATATATGGGTTGAGCAATGTGACTAACACAGGGCTTTTTTCTACATATAATTCCAGCCGTTCCTTATTTGCCTTAATGTGATCGATCATGTTAGCCGCAAATATTGGCAAGAAGTTCCTTAGCATGTCAGTGGAATCAAGTACACATTTAAGCATACCTGGCAGCATTACATTTAACTCAAATTGGCCTGCTTGGGCTGCCATTGCAACTGATACATCGTTTCCCATTACATTAAAGCATATCATATTGAGACATTCTGATAGAGACGGATTGACTTTACCCGGCATTATCGACGAGCCAGCATGCACTGCAGGAATAAGAATTTCCGCAAGCCCAGCTGTAGGCCCTGAGGCCATCAATCGAACATCATTGGCCATCTTATTGAGTTCTACTGCGAGATTGCGAAGTGCGGATGAACAATTTGCAACATCGTATTTACTTTGGAGAGAATAAAACATATTCTCAGAGGGTTTTAGGTCTAGCCCTGAAACCTTTGATAGATATTGAATAACTAGGTGTCTGTAACCCTTTGGTGTATTGGCGCCAGTGCCTACAGCGGTGGCGCCTAGGCCAACAAACTTCAGACCATCCATTGCCTCAACAAGTCTTCTCCTTGCCTGAGTGAGCGAAAAAGCATACTGGTCAAACTCAGCGCCCAGTGTAACAGGAATTGCATCCATCAAATGCGTCCTACCAATCTTTATGACCCCTGCAAATTCGCTACCTTTCCTCTGCAAAGAATTAATCAATTTATCAAGGGAGACTATCGTCTCGATCATGTTGAGCAAGATCGCAATATGCATAGCTGTTGGGAAAGTGTCGTTACTTGACTGTGACATGTTAACGTGGTCGTTTGGGCTAACTATGTCATATTCTCCTTTAGTCTTGCCAAGAATCTCTAGTGCTCGATTCGCAATGACTTCGTTTGTATTCATATTAAATGCCGTTCCAGCGCCAGAGTTAATCGTCTCTACAACAAATTCATCGATAAAACTACCTGCTAATATCTCATCACATGCTTTTATGAGGGCTTCAGCCTTATCACTGTCAAGTGCATGCAACTCTCTATTTGCAAGAGCTGCCGACCGCTTGATCATGCCATAAGCTCTTATTAGGTTAACATGCGCCTTTTGCCCAGTCACCTTATATTGATTAACTGCGCGGGCAGTGAAGGGACCATAGTAAGCACTTTGAGGAACTTTGACTTCGCCAAGGGAGTCTTTGTCAATTCGAAACGACATATTCAGATGCGCAATACTAAAAAATTTGGCAGTAATAAATTAATCGACAAGCACCCACATCATCATATTATTAGCCTTGCATTTGCAAGACGCTCAATCTCAAGAGCATCAGAAAGCAGCATACTAGCACCATGAAGCCCCAAAGTGTTTTGGTCTGCCACAGATGTATTTTCCACTGCTACTGCGGGATAAAATCGCACTAGCTTGGCAAAGTTAATTTTCCCATAAGAGTTGTTTTCAATACAAATCTTTTTCTCGTCTTCTTGTAGCTCAGCGACTGGTACGAATTTAGCAACGATTCCTGAGCCAATGAAAGTGTTATTTCGGATAAACAACAACTTTGTATTGCTTAGCCAATTGCGCTTGATATTGACATAGAGCATCCGCTGTCCATATAGCTGTCTCTCGATTTCGTCTCTATGTATTCGGAGAATATACCCCTCTCCCTGGCCACCTGCCATAATAACAAGCAGAATTTAAGCAACACCACGAGATATAGTTTTAAGAGTAGCAAAGAAGTCCGTTTCTCTGCGTATTAACCTGTTACTCTTTAAGGGATGACATCTATTTTTCGTAGAAGTAACTATAGGCCTCGAGTTAGCGATATTACAAAGCGGCGGACAATAATGTCAAAGTCTCGAAAGCACTTACGCTATCCGTAAGCCTTATTAGCTCACACAGATCCCATTTCAGAAAGTAGAAAAATCAGAATGATATACCATCCTATTGAAGCAGGTTGAATAAAAAAGGATGTTTTGAGTAAAATATGTGAGATGAAGTGTATAAAGAATGGACATGGCGGTGTAAGTTCTGTGGAAGCAGATATCACATCAGTTCAACTACCTTCATTACTATCAGTAGTTCTTTAAAAATTGAATGGTTAAGGATTCGACTTTGTTGTCCAAAATTGTATATAGTAGTGATACACAATGCCAACCCATACAAACCAATCCAATGAATTCTTAGAATCTAAAGGCAATTCAGCCCAAAAGACAAGTAGAGAATGAAATGTATTTTTGGATACTCAAAGGATGGTTTACGATATTGAAGTTTGAATAATGGTTTCATTTTCAGAGAATGTCATCTGAATAATGCTTTCGGTCCTGAACCATCCACAGACCAGAATGTAGCGCGCGAGCATAAATATAATGCCTGCAAAAGTTCACGTGACTGACCCATTCCTTCAATGGATGCGCGCAGCATCATTAGATCGGAAACCACAGAGGAGGAAATACCAGATTCAAAAAGTTAGCTAATTATATAATCGGGTTCAGGGAGATGCTGAAAGATAACGAATCTTTCTCTGGCGGAAATTAGTGTTTAGATTCACCAGCAATAAACAATATATTAGCACTAAAATTCTCAAGTTCCGTGCAAGTCAGCGGCAATGTTCTGGTTTGTGATTCTATTGATAAGATTGGCCTCGTCAGTATGGAGCGCGCCGGGCTCATTGTACACTATAGGCCCGACATCAAACCAGCAGAACTGGTATCATCAGTTAAGGATTATCACGTTGTAATAGTGAGAAGCAGAACCAAGGTCACAAAGGAGATAGTGGATGCTGCTACTAAAGCTAAGGTAATTGCCCGCGTCGGTGTTGGACTTGACAATATTGATGTTAAGGCTGCTGAAACCAAACAAATTAGAGTGATTAATGCACCCGAAGCTGCTTCTATAGCAGTGTCTGAGCTAGTTATTGGGCTGATGATATCACTTGCAAGGAGCATACCAAAGGCAGATGCCGAGACCAAACGCGGTAATTGGATTAAAAAAGACTTAATGGGCACACAATTGTCAGGCAAGTATCTTGGCATTGTTGGTGTTGGAAATATCGGGCGCAATATTGGCAGGATGGCAAGAGCGCTACGCATGAATTTGATAGGATATGACCCATACCCTATTAATCGAGAATTTATTGGTGAAACGGGGATGGTGGTAACCGATTTGAATACCCTTTTGGAGAGCGCTGACTTTGTAACGTGCCATGTACCTGCAACTCCTGAAACAAAGCATATGTTTAGTTCTGAGCGTCTAACCAAAATGAAATCTACAGGGTTCTTGATAAACACTTCAAGAGGCGATGTAATTGATGAAGTTGCACTCTACGATGCGTTAACAAGTGGTAAGCTTGCCGGCGCGGCACTTGATGTATTTGAGGCAGAGCCGCCCACCCACAAACAGCTGCTGAATTTGCCAAATGTAGTGTGCACACCCCACATTGGAGCCCAGACAAAGGAAGCACAAGAGCTTGCATCGAGGGTTATTGCAGAAAAGGTCATTCAAATTTTGCGTGGTGTAATATGACATATAAGGGGGCCGAAATCAGGAAAAGTGGTACAATGCGCAATTATGTGGCTCAGACATGGCATCGAATGTGGAAGGAGCATTCAGACGAGCTCAAATTCAAGGCAGTGGCCTGGAGATCCGAGCCAACCATACACAGGATAGAGAAACCGAGCAGACTTGACAGGGCCAGGAGACTTGGCTATAAGGCAAAGCAGGGTATAATTATGGTCCGAGCACGTGTGGGTAGAGGTGGTATGAGAAAGCAGCGTCCGGTTTCAGGCAGAAGGCCTAAGCATCTAGGCGTTGTTCGAATAAAACAAGGCATTAACATGCGCAAGGTTGCTGAGCGACGGGTAAGTCAAAAATTTCCAAATCTTGAAGTGCTTGGATCATACTTTCTCCATAAAGATGGCATGAACATCTGGTATGAAGTCATCCTTGTAGACCCCTCACATCCATCCATTTCCAAAGACAAAGAAATGAGAGGCAGGCTTAAAGCGTTTGCAAAGTAAAAATTGAGATGAGCAATAGCTTAAAATCTTAAGTTTCCATAGCCGTGAGGACTAACTCTTTATTATTATCGGAATTAATTCATTCATGATTTGATATTTAGGAAGCGTTCAAGCTTATCCATTGCTATTTCAAGTATTTCTAGGGGTGGCAGATATACTATCCTAAAGTGACCGGATCCATAAGCAGAGCCAAAGCCAGAACCGTGCACGGTTAGGACGCCAGTGCTATTCAGCAGATCGATTACAAAATGCTGATCATCCTTCCAGCGACCCTCATTGTTGATCTTTGGGAAAATATAAAATGCGCCACGTGGGACTTTACATGGAATACCCATTGAATCAAGGCGCTTAACCACATAGTCGCGTCTTGCTCTCAATTTATCAACCATTATAGGGATATGTGCCTGAGACCCTCGGAGTGCCTGTACTGCCGCTATCTGGACGGGAAGATTAGATGCTATCCGCACTCTCGCAAGCTTGGGAATATCCTGGCGTAATCCTTCCAGTTTTTCAGAGTTGCTATTCATGCAAATGTAGCCGCAGCGCAAGCCTGTCATAAGGTACGACTTTGAAAAGCCATTGAGTAAAATGACAGGGGCCTCTTTGGCCACCTTGCCTATTCCTGTAAAATGCGTGTCAAACACAATCTTGTCGTATATTTCGTCGCAAACCACATAGAGGTCGTATTCGGTAGCAATATCTATCAGCTGGTGAAGGCTCTTTTCATCAAAGACTTCACCTGTTGGATTGTTTGGACTAATAATACATACTGCACGCGCGTGCGGAGTTATCTTGCTCCGTAGGTCTTCAAGGTTTGGCGTTCCATCTTCATGAAGCTTGAATTCGACGGGCTTGCCACCATAAAATTTTGCATATGAAGCATAGGGTGGATAATATGGGCCAGGCATCAAAACTTCACTGTTTGGGTCGATAATCGAAGCCAGTGTCATATCGAGCCCTTCTGATACGCCATTGGTAACAACGACATCTTCTGCTGTAACATTGAAACCTTTTTCAGACTCTTTTTCCATGATTGCTTGTCGAAGCTCCGGGAATCCTTCAGAATCAGTATAGTAATTTTCATTGCGCATGACGGCATCAACAAGCGCTTTCTTGATGTGGTCGGGTGTCTTGAAATCAAACCTCACAGGGTCTCCTATATTGAGGTAGATTATCTCTCTGCCAGATGCTTGGTATTTCCGTGCATAGCTGATGATGTCGCGGATAGCGTACTCCACTCCTTCTATCCTATCTGAAACCTTCAACCCGAAAGCTAGGGCATTACGACCGAGATAAAATGTTATGTCTCCTAGATGATTTGGGCTTTGTATCGAGATGGGCATAAATTTAAAACCTCTCCAAGATGTCTGCTCAGTGCACATGGTCGCTAATTATGATAAAATAATGAAATTGGCGCTCGAGCGAGGATTCTATTTTCCTAGTTGTGAGATTTATTCAGATGCACCTGCAGGCTTTTGGGAGTATGGGCCAAGAGGAGTCAATATGAAAAATAATTTTATCCAGCTTTGGCGGCGCGAGCTTGTCCGGCGTGATGGTATGCTAGAAATTGATGGATGCCAAATAATGAGCAAAAGCGTATTTATTGCATCAGGTCACATTAGCAACTTTACCGACCCTGTAATAAAATGTACAAAGTGCGGATCGTGGTTTCGAGCAGACCGTTACATTACAGAGAAAACAGGTGAAAATGTATTAGAGGGGATGGCAGAGGACGAGATCAAAGCAATCATGAAAAAGCACAACCTGCGATGCGCGAATTGCAAAGGGGAGTTTGGCGACGTAAGCAAGTTTAACATGATGTTTCCCATAGGTATTGGCCCTGCAGCAGAACGGGCTTACCTTCGTCCAGAAACCTGTCAGACTATGTTCGTGGATTTTGCACGTATATTTAAAACAATGCGAGGTCGCCTCCCACTGGGGATAGCACAGGTAGGTAAGAGTTTCAGAAATGAAATTGCTCCAAGGCAGAGCCTACTTCGCCTGAGAGAGTTTTACCAAGCAGAGATAGAGATCTTTTGCAATCCAAACAGACTGAACGAGATGCCAAAGTTTGAAGAAGTCAAAGATACAGTGCTGAGAGTATCGGATGGATTATCTATGACAGAAGTGACTGCAGAGGAGGCCATCAATAAAGGGTTAACACCTAACAAACTTGTCACATATTACCTCGCACTTTTGATACAATTTTATGACAAGACGGGCATAGATGTAAAGCGCAGCAGGTTCAGGAAACTATCAATTAAAGAGAAGGCTTTCTATGCATCCGTTGCATTTGATTTTGAGGTAGAGACCAGTATTGGGTGGCTGGAACTTGTGGCATGTAATTACCGGTCAGACTATGACTTGAAGGGGCATTCATTAACAAGCAAGCAAAACCTAGAAGTATTAGACTCAGTAACTCAAAGCAAGGTGCTGCCTCATGTGTTTGAGTTGTCGATGGGCATTGACAGAAGCATCTACGCAATTTTGGAACATTCTTACTATGAAGATGAGCAGCACGATGATAGAGTAGTGCTTCGTCTAAAGCCTTACCTTGCACCAATTTTAGTCGGTATACTGCCGCTAATGACCAAGGAGGGACTTGACCAAAAAGCTCATCAAATTAATTCTGAGCTAAAGTATGACTTTGACACCTTTTACGATGAATCAGGCTCTATCGGCAGGCGTTACCGACGGCTTGAGGAGATAGGCACACCATTTGCCATAACAGTAGACAAGACTACAATGCAGGATGATACTGTGACCATAAGACACAGGGACACAATGGAACAGGTAAGAGTCAAGATATCAGATCTGCACCAGTATCTACGCAAGGCAGTTGTTCACCACAATACTTAGAAATAGCCATGCCCTCCAATGATAAGAGTGAACCAAACATTTTCCTGTAGATTCCATTTTGCTTAAGATGATACCAGCTCTTTTTCATGAAGCGTTCCAACGAACTATAGATATGACCTTCACAAATCGAAAGAATTAAAATGCAAAATACATGAAATGGTGTAGTACGATAAGCAAAAACCCAAAAAATATAGCATCTGATGACGACCTGCCTTTGGAAAAGTGGCTTGTATGCTACAGGAATCCTGCATCAAAGAAGCATCCAGAGGGCTCCGTATTTATTCGTCAATTCTATGCAGCTGGTTATTACGAAGCTTACGATACAGTTCTCACATATGCTGAAAAAATGAATATGGAGATGATGTGGTTCCGAGAAAAGCATTCCTGCGAGCCATTTCTTAATAGGGACGTGCCTAAGCTCGAATCGCTTTGCACATACTGCAATAGAAAGTTCAACGACGCTGAACTGGTGCCTTGCAGTCACTATGCCTGCAAGGCAGAATTTTGCTCAAGGGAATGTATGGCAAACCACCTTGCAATGCGGCATAAGGGACTAAGATAAGATACAGCACATTCAGAGCTGATCCTCTACCTGCGATTATATCTATCTGACAGAGTTCCTTATATCCAGCAACCAGATTCAGTGTTGATAATTTTTAAAACAGGCAACATATTACCAAATTATATGTCGGCTTCCTTTTCAATTATCCGTAGTTATATCTTCGACTCTGGTGACATTAAGTGATAAGTTATACAATCTGAATAAAGCAGTATAGTCTTTCCATCAGGTTCTCTGGAAGTTGTGCCACTACTGGCAAGAAATTATTCAAAGAAGGTTAAAAAGAAATTGCGCTACGAGCAATGCATTCTGTATGGATATCCAACTTAATTATTTAGATAACTCTATGCATTAATATGAGATAATCGAAATTTGATCATGACCTGACCAGATCAAGAGTGATCATGCGTATACGCTCGGGGTCACCCCTGAACTGCTCGATGCAGCGCGATTTGTAATGGTTTGGTGCACCTTCGTGCTCACTTGCTACGGAAAAGCCAAGTGAGATGAAGCAGGACTTAAGCCAATCAGCCCAAGCCGAATAATTGTCGTCACTTATAGGCTGCAATAATTCGTCAGTTAGTTCTGTAATAATCTGGAGATGTCCATATTTTTTTAGTTTACAATATACAAACTCGTAGAACTCCTTCCACTGTCTTTCATTTTTCTGATCAATAAAAGTCGGGTCAGGTAACGCGGTTATGAATTCATCAACAGACTCATTCAAAAACATAGGGACAACATCTTTGATGGAGTTATTCGTGATGATGACATTGGGAAGAGAGATTCTCGAACGTGCTTGTATACACTGTTCAAGGTTCACCTCGATTCCAATATACATGGAATTTTGATTTCTCTGGGCAAGGATTTCAAGAAGTGTTCCGTCGCCCATGCCAAGCTCTACAACTAACCTGGGAGAGAAAGATTCACCCTCCAATGTTAGGCCTTGAGAAGCTCAGCCTCAAGCAATTGCTGTAAGAGTTGAACCGCTTCTTGTTCAACCTGCTGCCTTGGCAACCCAAGCTTTGCCGAGAACTGATCAGTAATTTCGTTGATAGTCTTAGTTCCATCGCATGCATTCCAGAACTCTACTATTGCCTCATTAACCATGAAACCTTGATCTTTCGTATTTGCAAGTAATAGTGAACCATCATCCTGCTTTGAAAATTTGCCCACTTTCAGTGGCTTGCTCTTTTCATAATCGATCTGGAAGCGCAGCTTTGGCCCTCCAAAGCCAAGCTTTTCGCGGACATCCTGGTTCATTTTTTCAAGGCTCCAAGGCGGATCCCATACTATGTCGACATTGATATTGCCTACTCCATTTACTTTGCCGACATAACGCTTGATATCACTTACTAGAGTATCATGAAGCGGACAACCTCTGGTAGTCATAGTCATTTTGATGTCTACATCCTTACCATCGTCAACCTTAACTCCATATATGAGACCAAGGTCTACTACATTGACAGGTATCTCTGGATCCATGCATTTTTTCAACGCGGCATACACTTGCTCTTCAGTTACTGTTTGTTGTCTTGACATTGCTCAACCTACTGTTATAGAGGATTGGACAAAACATGATAAAAACTTTATCAACCAATTAAGGCTTTAATACTCTTCTTAAATGGCGGCTTTAATATGCCTTTCTCGGTAATGATGCCGGTTATAAGTTCTGGGGGAGTCATATCAAACGCAGGGTTGAATACTCTAATGCCTTTAGGCGCGATTCTCTTCCTGCCTATCTTGACCACTTCATCCACTGATCGGTCTTCAATTATTACATCATTCGGAGCGCTCTCAAAATCAAATGTCGATAGTGGAGCTGCAACGTAAAATGGCACATTATGTTTGTTGGCAAGAATTGCCACTTGATATGTTCCAATCTTATTAAAGACATGGCCTGTGTGAAGTACTCTGTCAGCGCCTACAATAACATCGTTGATCGCTCCAGTTGCCATCATATGACCTACGGCTGTATCGGTTATCAGACTTACATCGATTCCGTCATATAAGAGCTCAAATGCAGTTAGACGGGAACCCTGCATCACGGGCCGCGTTTCCGTTGCAATCACGCTGAGTCGTTTGCCCGAATCGCGCGCAGCTCTTATTACACCAAGTGCAGTGCCGTAAGCAACTGTAGCAAGCGATCCTGCATTACAGTGAGTAAGTACAATGTCTCCATCTTGTAACAGCTTTAGGCCGTATGCTCCAATTTTTCTGTTGGTTTCAATATCCTCTTCTGCCATCTTGAGCGCCTCGTCAAGTATAGTGCTTTTAGCTTCTTGTAGTGTCTTGGCAAGTTTGCCCTTTCCCATGACCCGTTCTAATGCCCAGAAGAGGTTAACTGCTGTAGGCCGTGTAGAGTGGAGTACCTTAAATGCCCTATCAAGATCTGTCATTAATTCCGTCAGTGTGTTTGCATTACTTTGCTGTGCTGCTAGAGCAAGACCTAAAGCAGCGCTTACACCTATTGCTGGCGCACCCCGTACTATGAGTTTTCTAATTGCATCGGCGACTTCACTGTAGTTCTTGCACCTTACATACGCAAGCTTATTTGGAAGTTTTGCCTGATCAATGAGCACAACGGAATTATCTTTCCACGTAACGGTCAGCAGAGGATCATGAGTATTAGTCAAACATTACGAACTTTTTTTCAGTCAGTATTAAATCTAACTAGGTTTACCTATTGAGGCAAACCTGCGAGTCGCAAATCTCGATCTGTCAAGGCTGCCACGCCCATCATACAGAGCTGCACCATTCAGTGTATTATTCTTAATATTCTGATACTCTGGATGATCTGAAATCAACATTACCAGATCTGCACCCTTTATCACTCTAGGTAACTCCGATGTTAATAGAATATCAGCGGGCAGATTAGGATCTCTTGTTACAAGCGGATCATGAACACGGATCTCTTTCACCTTCAATTTCTTGAGCTCTTCAATGATCTTGTAAGTAGGCGACAAGCGTGTGTCTGATACGCCACCTCTGAACCCAAGTCCAAGTAATGCTACTGTGCAGTTCGAAGCATCGGATCCATCAATCAATTTCATGGCCTGCTGGACGCAATATGCAGGCATTGAATCGTTAGTCGACCGTCCATATTTTATGATATTGCAGTCTACTCCAACCATGTTTGCAGCGTGAAGTATGAATTGAGGATAAACAGGTATACACGCGCCGCCTACACCTGCTCCCGGCTTGTGTATGTGACAGTAGGGTTGAGAATTAGCAGCTTCCCTTGCCTCCCAAAAGTCGATGCCGGCTTTTTCACAGAATCTAGCCATCTCATTTGCAAGCGCAATATTGACATCGCGATAGACACCTTCTAGGAGCTTTTCAGCCTCTGCCGTCCTGATATTACTTATCTTTATCACTCCTTTCTTTGCTACCAAAGAATAGAGCTTGGCACCTATCTCTAAGCTCTTAGCGCCAGCCCCAGCTACAACTGCGGGATACCTTTTTTCAATGTCTTCAATTGCCCTCCCTTCATAGATGCGCTCGGGATTGTATATCATATAAAAATCTTGTTCAACTTTCAACCCTGTCTCTTTCTCCAAGATATGGAGGACTACATCTTCAGATGTTCCAGGCGGTACACTTGGGTTTAGCGAAACAATGTCTCCTTTTTTAAGTCCTTGTGCAATTGAAGCGGCCACTTGCTTTACTGCAGAAAGGTCCGCTGAAATTGAGTCGGTAAGATATACTGGCACGCATATCAACTTGAAATGGCTGTCTTGTGAAGCTTTGACAGGGTCACTATAGACCAGGAACCTTTTGTCTCTTAATCCCTTTGAAAACGCCTCATTTACTCCAGGCTCCTCAATGTGTGTCCTTCCATTCCTTGCATTTTCTAGCACTTCAGAGGAGGTGTCTATACCTATGAGATGAGCGCCTGCTCGTAACCATGTAGAAGCAAGAGGGGAGCCTATATGTCCTAGACCGTAAACCGCGATTTTCAATTGGCCCGATCTGATGCTTTTTGCAAGGTTGGCATCAATAGTTTTCTTGTTAGCTGAGACTGCATAGGGCTTACTGCGGTTTTCCATGTGAGTTTAAGATATAGTTCCTGTTCGTATATTAGAATTAATATGGGGAGGTATGAGACAGATATCCAAGAGATTTTTGGAGATATTGATGCAAGATCTATAATAATGGTGACAGTCAATTAATGGGTTAGCTAAAAGCCGCACTTTTGATTTGGGATAATTATTAAAGATTATAAACCTGTTCTTGTCTTCTAAACTGTCGAAATTCCTTGCTTTTGGGACTTTGCCAAATACTAACACAGTGGATAAGAAATTCTTCTGCTCTTCCCCGCTAGAAAAGATAATTAGAAAAAAGGCAATCGGTTGATCATTTCTATTGCCTCCGAGATTGGATTATCGTAGAACAATGCTATATCAATATTATACTTACATTAAACGGGTAGGGATGAGAGTTCTTGTTCGTGCAATCCTTCCAGATGAAGCAGGAAACAGATCTGTAAAAGGCCCAAATTTTATAAAAAATATACGAGCTTCCACAGACAACTATAAAGCTGAAGCAGCATACTTTACTCATTCAAATGGAGATACAAGTGTCAATTTCACTATAGATGTGCCCTCTTCAGATATGATTGCAACCATCGCAGAACCATTCTTTGAGATCAGCACAAGGGTGGGGATGCAACCAGTAATGAAATTCGAAGACCTGAAGAAAGGTCTAAGTGCTACAATAAATTAAAAAATTTCTTTCTATTTTTGATTCTGTCACTTTATCGGCTCACGACAACGATATACAGGCAGCTCAACAGTTGTTGTTATTTAAGTGAAATAGATAGAGGCACACACCAAGAAGAAGATGAAGGAGTGTTAAATAAATGCAACCTGTTCTTTATGGTAGATAATTGTAATGATAAATAATAATATATATTATTTTAAAAAAATATATCGATTCTACTCCCATTTTCTGTAATCCTGATGCTGTTAACTACTCCAATAATACTTCTTTAACTTTCTTCAGCCAGTACAAGCTCAAACCCCTATGAGTTTCAGAACAACAGAACCAGCCGATGACAGCATGCCGTGCTTGCATACCTCACCTACACTAACTTTTGATGCACATGGAACTGCTTCTTCTGATAACCAATCTGCGACTATAACTGGTGGAACGTTTCAAATAACTGATATCAACGATGCACAAAGATCGGTTAGTGGCAGTATCCATCGTGGACAATTTACCAATAACAGTGAGGGAGGGAGTCTTGGAATGATTGGTGTAGTAGATCTTGTTCATCATTTTACTGAGCCTTGCATTCTTGAAGGAGATATGCAGTTTGCAATGAGTTCAGGGTGTAGTACATTGAACCTCAACTACATTAGCATCAACTTCGCTGTCAGTGGAAATGAATTCGGAGACTTTCATGGTGTGGTTGCATGTTCTCAAGGAGGAGGTATACAATCTACGGCGGGAACCCACAAAATAGTGATGGTGATGGAGTACCTGACTCAAGTCATAGGTGTCTTAATACCTCTTACCCAAGATGCTTCAAAGAAGCTACATAGTATAGTAGTACTAGAAGTTGTTTATTAGGCGACAACAGATGAGAAATGAGCAACAGATGAGCCGACTTGTTATTACAGCTTGTTGAATATGATGGTGAGCCAGTAACGTTACAGAACCAATAATCAAAAACAATAAAGATACACCTTAAGTATGAGAGATAATTTCTGACTTCTCGATGAGAAGTACAACAATATCATCTGTGGCTATATTATTATTATTTGTAGCAATTGTTGGGAGTGGATTGTTTTCAGTCTTCTACTATAATCCGTCTGCAATGGCTCAAGAAAATGAAACCAATACTGATCCCAATATACTCAAAGGAGCGATCGCAAGTATACAAGACGACAATCCTGACGACAATATAGAATGGATAGCTCATGGTGTGTATAGAATGGAAAACCTAAACTCTAGTACCTCTCCAACCTTTAATGCCTCTTTCTACATGATAAAAACAGATGGAAATGCGTCTCATACTCATGACGTGTATGATTTTGTGTTAGCTGGTGCACCTGTTTCTAATGGGAATAATACCGTATTTAATGGCACATCTACAGTAACAATGATGGAAGGACCAATAAGTGACGTACCGACAACTATAACATTTATGGACGACAGTGCAGTGAGTATCCTCTTCGATCCTTCAAAGACTAACGACCATTTTGGAAATACACCAATCTATGGCACTCACCATCTACATTGTGTAGAGTCTCCACGGTATTGTGAGTAAATCATCTGTCATTGATCATCTCATTTTTCTTATAATCTCTTCCTTCCTTTTTTTCTCGCATGCACCTTACTATCAAACTGTAAAATGCGCTTTTTTGAATCATTTAGCAATCGGTTAAATTTCTTTCGAATACGGGGATGCTGCGATAGCAGATCATGGCTTTGTGTAAGTTCCTTAACATGCGGATAAGTATACCTTGCATCAGTTTTGAGTGCCTGTACTAGCTTCTTGTAGTCGCCGAGTTCTTTGAGCAATGAATTCTTAATTGCCATACCAGGATCGTGGCTTGTTGCGCTGCTGTCAGTCATGTATATATGCGCCTCTATTGCTTCTTTCTATTCTTCTTCCTCATGTTTTTTCTGCTTAAACTGGCGGCTTTATCTTGTTCTCTTTGAGCCACCCCTTTAGGAATTGTAATTTCTCACGATCCTGTAATAACGTACAGATCACATCATCTCTATCATTCTAAAGATAATAATACATCATCAAGACATGATCAGCAACAATAGCAAAAATCAGCAACAGATGATAACAAAGAAAATCCCACTATAGAAGATGTTATGGATGAACAAACGTTATGGGGGTTGTTTGGTGTATTGTTGTTCTACCCATCTGATTGTTATATCGCGAGTACTATTATTATTATCCGTTTTATCAACATTATTGTAATTATTTTTTATCTCATGCAAACAGTCTCACGAATTAGATATATATATGAAAGGGGCAATTAACGGGACATGGTTGACCATCATAGATAAATACGAGAGTCATTTTTGACCCCAATTCAAATACAGGAGTCAATATCGAATAGCTGCCAATAGGTTAAATCCGTGAAGCTACAAATGCGACATCATTGCCTGAAACAATACCCACACCTGTCAAATCATTTGCGAGTGAAATTTCGTCCCCCGTTGCAGTTATAGGCTGCCGCACGTCGGAGATATCGCTTGATTGTTGTGAATACGATCTAGCAATATTTGAACAATCTGTAGAAGACAAATCTACCAACCATGTCATGAAGATCGGCAACCACTCAGTTGAGCTGATGCATTTTAGAGGAGCTATAAAGAATCACGTTATTGGTCTGGCAAATATGATTATTCTGAAGGACAACAATAAGCTCACATTGTCCTCTGCTGCCAAAGATATTGTAGCTGAAAAATATAAAAAAATGCTGGTTGCCTCAGGAAAGAAATCATTGATAAGTTCATTGCTTTGTCAGCAGAAAATGTTGGCAACCAAGCATCCCGTCGTGGCTGCAATGTGGCTCAAGATTGCTGCTTACGAGCTTGTAGATGGAATTATTGCACTCTCGGGAAATAGACCTATGCCATTGCATATTTTGGAACAGATCAGGAAAATAGATTCAAAAAGGGCAGAAGGAGTCGAGGTTGCCCTCGAATGTATTGGAGCAGAACGGGCTACTCGACCTTCTATATCTAGATCAATGGAAGCCATCAAAGAATTAAAGTCAAAGGACTATGACAGAGAGCTTTTTGTCTCAAAGATACGTCATCTGCTTGAGCGTCACATGTTAGTAGACTGCTATTATTACGCAGGAGGAATTGCGGCGAAAAATCTTCTCACTAGGACTGAAACATTCTACATAAAATATTCCAAGCTTATACAACTTGCTCTTGATTTAATCAGTGACTTACAGAGTCTCGAAAGAATGCAAAAGCAACTGGATAGAGCTGCGAAAATTGGCCTGGGAGGCGGATTACCTCCTTCTTACTGCTAGGACTGGTGGCTCGGATTCCTCTACAGCAGTTTTATTTGTCCTCGCCCTCAGTTTTGCCTTATACTTCAGATTCCTTGGCTTAGTCCTTAATCTATATCCACAACATGGGCACCAAAGTCCATCCCATTTGATAAATATCTCACATATCTGGCATCTTTTCTGTCCGCTGGCGTACCTGCCT
>JBJMEA010000139.1:0-33812 GCA_045809625.1 Nitrososphaera sp.
GCGCCGGGAGAGGGACTCGAACCCTCGAGTCCCGAAGGACATCAGCTAGCACGTCATAGTCTACAACAATATTTGATCTCGAGGCTGACCCCTATTAGGGTCCACTCTGACTTACCTAGCTTGGGTACCCCGGCGCTCCTGAGTTATGAATTGGGATTGCAATTTATGCGTTTATTATCTGATAAATTATCCAAAAGTGATGTCCTCTTGAATTACCACAATGTTTACGCCATCTACATTGCATGGTGCATCTAATCAAAATGCATAACAATTATGCTCTGAAAAAATTATATAATCATCGGGCAGTCATAAAAGTAGCTATGCTTGCCTCATCAATAACTCTGCCAACTCTTGAGGAGATTAAAAAATTATCGCTTGCAGACATTGCAATAGCTGCGGGTCTAGCAGATGATGTTCGAGATAGATTACGTGGGTACATCCATATTGACTCCTATTGCGTACCCGACCCATTTACTGAGAAACATGATTGCAATTATTCTGTCGTGCTTGACAGAGATAACCCAAACAGAATCATAGTATTGCTTGCCAATAATAAAGGAATGCTTCCACAACTCCCATGGTCTGCAATACTTGGGACGAGGTTTGTAAAGATGTCCATCTCAAAAGAAGATGCCTTTACCATCAAGCATGCATTGATGCCAAAAGAGACCAATAACTTTTATCCATACCGGCGCAACGGCAAAACAACGGGCTACCTTATGTTTGCCTTTCAGATTTGTGGATAATCGACATCTCGCAATTCAATGACACCAATTTTTTGAAATTTTCTCACCATCTGCACAAGCGACTTCCTTACGTCACTCTTCTCACCGCTTGAGATTCGAAGAACTTCTAGGAAAAGATCATCAAATGTAATGCCATTGCACATATTCCAAAGCGATACTGCAGTATCGTTAACCCGATATGCCTCACTCCTCGCATTTATGAGGAGGGGTGTCCCATCGTAGTCATTCCCAACGATGCCTCTTCTTAGAATCATTTTATTATTAACACTTTCTCTTTTTAATAGCATCAGTCATCATCGAGCTGCTGCTCCTATGCAACAGCTGCTTATTTAGCATTGCTCTTATCTGATGCTAAAGTTTGTTTCAGTATCTGCAAGACACATCCGCTGCTCACAAGGCAAGCCATGCAGAATTACCATTTGTTTTGAAGATCTTGTTGTGGATGTTAGAAAATAACTGCGTCATGGGATTTGAAGGGACAAAGGTTGCTGCTGTATACTGTAAATAGCAATGTAGAATTGATTGTAGAAGTAGGCCATTGTTAAAGAAGATCTGATCTAGGTATTAATCTTCTGGCATGCAATGTTGAGCTGCGTCCAAACCAGTAAAATGCGGCTGATCAGCACTACATCCTTTTCTTCTTCTTCTCTGGTAGTCTGAATTGTCATAGTCCTTCGTCTGAAGGTATTTTGGATTTACTAATATTAAAATAAAAGTCAAAGCCAGTGAGTTTTGGTGTCTTTCAAAAATACAGAGACAGAATAGAAAGACTATCCTCATTACAAGACAAGTGGCTGACAGCATAATCACGTGGTCCAAGACACATCATCCCAATGAGGCCATACTTATACTTCAGGGAAAAAGTACCCGAGACAGCGTGGCAATTGATGGAGTTGTAATTCCTCCGTTTTTCGAGAGTGGTCCATTTTACTCAGGCTTTGGAATCCATGACCTCCCTTACACAATACCTCACGTAGGCACAGCACATTCCCACCCTGGAGGCTCAAACAATCCATCGCTCGAAGACCTCAACCACTTTACCGGCTTTGTGTCAATTATTATCAGTCACCCCTATGAGGACAGCACAATTGCAGCATATGATAGGAATGGCAACAGCTTAGAAGTTAAGATTGTTGAGTCAACTTGATTGTTTCCTCTTCCCAAAGTCGAGCTCGACTCCTCGCTTGGAATCATAGCTGAAAATAAACGATTCATCTGGCATTATCGGAAAGCTAGAAAGTAAAGATGCTGAGCAGATCGGGCATCTATCTTTGACCTTTGTCTTATCGAGAAATGTTGCGCACCAATAGCAAGTGTCACATAGAACAAAGATTGAAACCGCAGCAGGTGGCTTGGGCAATAATTCTGATCCAGAATGGACGTTATTACACTTAACTGTGGATAAAGTTTGTGGTTGACAATAAAATAATTGACCTGAATAAGTACATTCGGTAGAGGATACATCTCGCGATGATGGATGCATACAGAGAGATATGCCCACGTGCTCCCTTGTTTTGCAACGGACTGCATTATCTTGATTGTCAAAATAGCACCTAATCGATAACAATCAATTAACTCAACCTTGCTCCGATGCAAATATGAAATGTCTTGATTATGTGCCCCTAAATAAACCTCAGATGAGGCGCAAAAATGGATGTCTCGTTCTTATTATATTCCTTGCCTAGAACTAACAATCTAATATAAAACAAGTAGAAGGCATGATGTAAAAGCTATTCCCGGCTTATCAAAAATGCCAAAAACAAAGTTGTCAAGTATTTGCGAGGTTAATATATTGTCCCAATTTTGTTCCACCCCTTGGACACATATTCTGTTTTATAGTATTTGAGCTGGAAAACTTAATAAAAGAATAATTCCAATATCCAGCGATAACTAATTGAACTGGATAGGTCAGCAAATGGCATGGATAATGGTATCCCTTGCTATAAGTTTGCTATTTACAATGTGGCTTGGATTGTGGGGGCTCATTCCAGCAATTGGAATTTTTATAGGAATTTCATATTATATGCGTAGACGCATGATGGCTCGTATGGGGATGGGCGGTGGCGGAGGAGGGTTCGGTGGCATGTTGGGCGGTGGCGGAGGAATAAACTACATCTGTATAGCCTGCGGTCACAGGTTCAAGAGCGGAGCATGCCCACGTTGTGGAAGCAAAATGCGCAGGGCAGACTTTTGATACATATGACACTTGAAGATCTACGGCAGAAGGCCTTCTTTCAAAATACAATAGACGTATGGATAGCGTATAGCGAGGAACGCGGCTGGGATTGGTATAATATTGATGCGTATCGATCCTTTATTCGACATCTTCTCTCCCAAGGTATTAAGATGCCAACGTTTCCACTGTGCATCAAAGAGTCAGGAGGCACATATGAGCGGGGCAAGGACAAGACTCAATTCCTAGATCATCTGTCAAAGATATCTAGTACTGATGCAGCTGCCTACACTATTAAATTGACCGGTGAAACTATAAAAGCCATACGCTTATTCGTCAACTGAGGTCTAGATAATTTCAGTAGGAGGTCTTACGGTTTAGTAGGAACCTCTAAAACCTATTATTGTCTATTAATTCGACGTGCCTGAAGAAAAGCAGTCGGTTCCAACTTGGGAAGAGCGGGTAGTCAATAACCCTAGAATCGAAAGCGTGACTGCAATTAAGTCCGAGCCTCTATTTGACAGTGTAGTAGGCTACAACGATGTTAAAAGGTTATTTCATCTATCGCTGTCATCTGATAAACCTGTTCACTTGCTGCTCGTCGGCCCGCCAGCGTCTGCAAAAACGCTTTTCATGCTTGAATGCATGAGACTTGAGAGATCCTATTTTACTCTTGGAAGCCATAGCACCAAGTCAGGTATGGTAGACTATTTATTCGAAAAGAGGCCGCGATACCTGATTGTAGATGAGATAGAACACATGCCAATGAAGGATCAAACTGCACTACTGAGCCTCATGGAAACAGGCATATTAGCGGAAACTAAGTTTCAAAAGACGCGCAACACACATCTAAAGACATGGGTCTTTGGAACTAGCAATTCAACTGAGAGAATGCTGACCCCGCTTCTATCTAGGTTTGTTGTTCTCCATTTTAAACAATACTCATTTGGCTCGTTTCAAGAAGTAACAAGTCATATTCTTGTTCGTGAAGGAGTCGCGCCTGATATTGCTGCACTAATAGCAGATGCAGTATGGACAAGGCTTAGATCAAAAGATATCCGCGATTGCATAAAGATTGGTCGGCTGGCAAAGACGAAGGAAGACGTTGAATGGATAGCCCGGACTCTAAGAGCTTATAAGTAATAGTTCTCTTCTTATGTTAAGATCATAATAATAATAATAATGATGATGATAATGATGACATGCTAATGGAACAGAGCTTGAGACGGGTGACCACAGCAATCTTTGGACTATTATTTTGTAATCTGATCTATACCTTCGCTGATTTTACTATGTTTTATGCTACTACTAGTATATGAGTCATCGACGCTGTTTGTTCGATGGTTAAGTCCGAATATTTTGCTTTTGGTTACGTGAACCAATTGTAAATAGTGATGCTGTCTGAATCCTTATCTCAAGAGATCTAAGATGCTGAGTTAAAGTTTTTGAGTCGCGATTACCTTTAATCTGTTGACAACGAAAAATGGGCTTAGACCTCAAGCCACTGGTTACGCCTAGACAACTCAAATTATCTGAGTTAGCGGGCAAGATTGTTGCAATTGATGCGTACAATACGATCTATCAGTTCCTCAGCACTATTAGGGGTCCGACTGGCGAATTGCTTACTAACGGTAAGGGGGAGGTAACGAGCCACCTAAGCGGCCTATTTTACAGGAACGTTAATCTGCTGATAGAAAATGTCCAACTCATCTATGTCTTCGACGGAAAGTCAAACGAGCTTAAGATAGCGGAAATAGAGCGTAGAAACCAACTGAAAAAAGAAGCATCAGAAAAGTATCATCTTGCAATTGAGGAAGGCAGAATAGAGGATGCCCGCAAGTATAGCACACGCACGGCCGTCCTGACTTCGGAGATGGTAGAAGACTCAAAAAAATTGCTTTCCTATCTTGGCATTCCGTATATTCAGGCCCCCTCAGAGGGAGAATCGGCTGCCTCATACCTTACGAAGCATAATATGGCTTATACAGTAGCAAGTCAAGATTATGATTCAATACTGTTTGGAGCTAAGAAGCTAGTACGGAATTTGACAATAACAGGTAAACGCAAGCTGCCAAATCGCAACACCTATGTCGATATCGAGCCGGAGTTATTTGAGCACGACAGAGTATTGCAGGAGATGGGTCTAACACATGAGCAGTTAGTGGATGTTGGCATACTTATCGGAACAGATTTCAACCCTGGGGGCTTCTCAGGCATTGGCCCAAAGACTGCATTTAAACTAATTAAAGAAAATGGCAGATTGGAAAATATTGAGAAAATCAAGGGTTTGCTTGCAGAAGTGCCCTACCAAGACATTCGCAACATTTTTCTCAATCCTGAAGAACCAAAGGTCGACAAAATTGATTTTGGCGCAGTCGATCGTGAAGGCATATTGGATTTTCTTTGTGTCAATAAAAGCTTTTCTGCAGATAGGGTGAGCTCCACGCTTGACAAGCTGCAAAAATCTATATCCAATCGAAATCAGTCGCTTGAACAGTGGTTTGGCTAACAATAAGATAGTAGCGTAATATTTAGATCTTATAATATTAGCTTGTCTCAGGAGACTTTAAAAGAGCTGCATTGCTACTTCACTTTCACTTTAGCTTTTATCTATTTGAATTGTCTGGTCTTATTGCCGCAAGGGAGGATGTCTTGTCTTTTGGAGAGCCGACTTGTAGATCCATCAAGGCTTCTATTATGGATGAAATATTCATCAAATGTTAGAGGTCAAGCAAGAATCTTGCTGTGATGATATTCTTTTCTTGCTTGATCTCCATTTCATGATAGGTTACTGCCTTGATTTCAACTTTGTAGTGATGTCGGTTAAGTTCAAGGGGTTCTCCTGAGGCAATGCCTTCTAGCAAATAGCTGTTGTCGTTATGCTGAGTTATTTTTACTGAAAACTGAGACATTGCAATCCGATCTGCTACAAGCAAAAGCATCACTTCGTCAAGCCAATTAAAGAGCAAAGAATAAAGGTCATTGCCTTTGACAGACAATTTAAACTCACTTTTGGGAATGACAGTTTTCAAATCAATCATTGTGTCGCATAATGCCATGGCAGCTTTTTCAAAGGCTTCCTCTAGGGTAGTGCCATAAGCCTCTATGAATGCATCGGTCATGTGATCTAGGAATCGGTAGCCGGCTGACAATGTGTATCTACGAAGAAGTGACGACTATTTATTGCGTTTTCCCTGATAAAAAATATCGCAAAATCTAAATGTTAATGCATGGCTGGCTACTGCTACTACTACTATGGCTAGGCTGGAGCTTCCCCGTGGCATGAGGGACCTTGATCCCGGAGAGTATGCTAACATAAATTATATCCGTGACAGGTTTTTTCAAGTAGCAGGTCTGTTCAACTTCCAGATAGCTGAGCCATCCCCGATTGAAATGCTTGCTACGTTAGAAGCAAAGAGCGGAGCTGCGATTTCAAATGAAATCTACGCATTCACCGACAAAGGAGGTAGAAATATTGCCCTTCGTTTTGACCTCACTATTGGTCTGACGCGGTATGTTGAATCTAGACGCGACCTGAAAATGCCGATTAAGCTGGCTTCGTTTGCTGGCGTATGGCGGTACGACGAGCCTCAAGCAGAGCGCTATCGCTACTTTCATCAGTGGGATATTGAGATATATGGCCCGTCGAGTCAGGAATCGGATGCTGAAATAATAGAATTCGTTAATACTTTTTTCACAAAACTAGGCCTGAAGGTTAAAATCGAAATAAACGACAGACAACTTATTGAGGAATATGTCATGAAAAATCTTGGTATTGCTAGCGAAGAAGTAATGCTTGAGATGTTTCGTGCAATAGACAAGGTGCCCAAAAAAGGGGCAGATGCAGTACTTGTAGAATACAAGGAGAGGATAGATCCTTCAAAAATGCAGGCACTAATAGAATTTTCCAAATTAAACGGCAAGGCAGATGAAATTGCTTCTAGGTCTAATGTAAAAGAGCTCGACAGTTGGCAACGATTGGTCAGCTTGATGGACCTTCTCAAAGCAAAGAAGGTAGAAGGAGCGCGCATTAATCTTGGGATAGTAAGGGGGCTTGACTATTATTCTGGTGTTGTTTTTGAGGCGTTTGACGAGATCACAGGCTCGGCAGCGCTTGTCGGCGGAGGAAGATATGACAGATTGACGGAAGCTTTTGGAAGAAAAGATATCGGAGCCACAGGCGTTGCTGGAGGAGTCGAGAGGATTGCGATGGCCCTCAAGAGGCACGGATTGTTAAAACAAGATCAAAGACCACTTGTATATATCGCAAATGCCACAGAGGAAATGAGGACGAAAACAATTGAGCTTGTTTCATCTTTACGTACCGATGGCATACCGGTAGATTATGATATGATCGGCAGGACGCTTAGAAAGCAGCTAGAGTACGCTTCTAACAAAGGTGCTGCGCTTGTAATAATTATGGCCCCCGACGAAATTGCCGCAGGTCAAGTAATACTAAGATCTATGAAAGATGGAACCGAAAGCAAACACCACGTAGAAAGTTTGAAAGAAACACTTAGTAGGATGCTTGCTTAAAGTTTGATTGTAGCTACACTCTTCATTTTGACCATGCCATTTGGTTTTTTCTCATAGACGACTCTGATTACAAGATCTGGTGGATCATAACTTACGTAAATGTCCCCTGTTCTGAGCTGCTGTACGTCATAATTAATTTCAATTCTGTCTTTATCAATTCCATTCTCTTTAAGTCTTTCTTTTGCCCGGGTAACAAGCTCTTGATCGGAGGAGTTTGGAGCAAGAAATGTCTTGATGTCAGGAGCATTCGATAAATAGTCCTTCAGGTTCGAATTGTCCAATACATGAACCAGCCGCGCAATTACTATTAATCTTTCCAATTTTTTGTTGGTACATACACACAGAGAGAGATGGGAAGAACCTTTCTCATTTCTTCATACGTTTATGGATCAGATGAAAATCCATGACCACATTAATCGTACAATTAAATTCTATCATGGTTTGAATTCATCTCTGCTTGAAACAGTTAGTTAAACTATGCTTGTGTTATTTTGACTGAGGTTGATAAAGAGAGATATCATCCCGACCTGGGGGCACTTATTTATTTATAATGCTACTATCATGAAGAATATCGTGAATCTTAGTATTATCGCTGCATCCATACAACGGTTAAATGCCATCACTATTTCATAATTAATTGCAGGAGTTCAAGGTATATATGAGAATCATCTTCTTTTCAATGTGGAAGCAAAGGGGGAAGTGCGTATTTGGCTGATTTTGCTACTATTACCCACGACGTTCTTATAATCGGATCCGGCCTGGCGGGCCTGCGTGCAGCTATTTCTGCAGCAGCAGTTGATAGAAATCTGACTATTGCTGTCATTTCCAAAGTGCAAGTAATGCGCTCCCATTCAGTGTCTGCTGAAGGTGGTACAGCAGCGGTCCTTTATGAGGAAGACGGCGATAACCAAGAATCTCATATTTACGATACAATCAAAGGGAGTGACTTTCTAGCAGACCAAGATGTGGCAGAGCTACTGGTAAAGAGCATGCCCTATGAAGTATACCAGTTCGATCATTGGGGTATGCCTTGGTCAAGACGCAAGGATGGCAGGATAGCGCAGCGCAAATTTGGTGGCTATTCTTTTCCCCGCGCTACATTTGCCCAGGACAAAGTAGGTTTCTACGAAATGCAGACCCTATATGATACATGCCAAAAATATGACAATATTCACTTTTATAATGAATGGTTCTGCACATCGATACTTCATGAGAATAATATCTTCCAAGGCGTAACTGCCATTGAATTGAAGAGCGGCAATTTTACGGTGTTCAAGGCCCCCGCTGGGATTATCTGCGCTGGCGGAGCCGGTAGAATTTACAGTTTCTCTACATACGCGTTTTCGTCTACGCCTGATGGTTTGGACATGGCATACCGCGCAGGTCTTGCACTAAAGGACATGGAATTCGTACAATTCCACCCTACTGGCATACTGCCCTCTGGAATACTTATAACTGAAGGTGCAAGAGGAGAAGGCGGATACCTTATCAACAACAAGGGAGAACGCTTTATGCAAAAATATGCTCCCGGAAAGCTCGAACTTGCTCCAAGAGATGTTGTATCACGCTCTATGATGAGAGAGATTCAGGAGGGAAATGGATTCAAACATGAGACCGGAGTGGATTGCCTTAAACTCGACCTTACACACCTAGGCGGAGAGCGCATAAAGGAAGTGCTTGCAGGAATCCGCGAAATTGGGATCAAATTTTCTGGCATCGACATCATTAGCGAACCTATCGAGGTGAGGCCTGTCTGCCACTATATGATGGGAGGAATTCACACTAACATCAACGGGGAAACCGAAATGGTAGGCCTTTGGGCTGCTGGAGAAGCTGCGTGCAATAGCACGCATGGAGCAAATAGACTTGGTGCCAACTCAACCTCTGAATGTATCGTATGGGGTAAGATAACAGGCGAGCTCGCTGCAAGATATGCAATTGGAAAAAAGGTTGAGTCGGTTAATATAAAGCAGATCCTTGAAGAAGAAAAGCGAATTTACGACGGAATTTTTCGCGGAAGGGGCTCGGTTAATCCCTATGAATTAAGGAAGCAACTGACAGACATGATGGATGAAAAGGCTTACGTCTTTAGAAACGAGCAGGAATTGACAGCTGCACTAGGTAAATTAAGGGAACTAAAAGGGGCAATGTGGAAACATGTTGAAGATAAAGCCAAGGAGTATAACACGAACTTTATCAACGTAATGGAGACCGATTCAATGCTCAGAACCGCTGAAGTCTTGCTTGTTGGTGCGCTCAATAGAAAAGAATCTAGGGGAGCGCATGCAAGAACTGACTTTGCATATCGTGATGATGCAAAGTTCTTAAACCATACACTGGCATACTTTACTGGTAATGGGGGACCAAAGATGACATGGTATCCTGTTACCTTTACACGATATGCCCCCGTGGAGAGGAAATATTGAGTTGGAAAGAGAATTAGCTGATCGCAACAACCGGGAAGGCATGAAAGGATGGCTCAATCCTAGGCGCTATGGTTGGGAACGCGTTTCTTATTGGCTGCAGCGGTTAACTGGAGTGGGCCTGCTTGCCTATTTCGTCGCTCACATTTATGAAACCAGTCAGATAACTGGTGGCCCTGCATTATGGGAAGCATTCTTAGAACTTTCGCAAACTCCTCTTGGGCATATGATTCTAATTGTTGTAATTGGAATGTGCGTTTATCATTCAGCAAATGGAATTCGCTTGATATTTGCGCATGGAGGCAAGGGTCTGGGCAAACCAGGCAGGCCTGATTATCCATACGACGCAGTATCGCTTAACTATCGCCAAAAATCTGGCATTTGGATTGCATTGATACTTGCAGCAGTCGCTATGCTATATGGAGCTTCAGTGCTTTTTGGAGGAGAATAAAATATGACAATGCTTCGCGAGAGCCAAATAATGAAAATACACTATATCACAGCAGTTGCTGCACTATTCGTTGTTGCAATTCATATCTTGGTGCGCATAGCGTTTATGCCATATGGTATGAGCCTTGAATACGAAAACGTGATAGCGAACTATCAAAGTATCCCTTACATCATATTGCTGGAATCAATATTGGTGCTCGTGTCAATCCATGGCTTTAACGGTTTGCGTGTAATATTGCTCGAATTGCGACAGAGTAAGAAGTGGGAGGATGGCGTGACCATTCTATCAATAGCAGCGATGATCGCTTTAATAGCCTACGGTACGCGTACCATCATTATAGCTAACGGTCTTGGAGTTGGGTAAGTGAGTAAAAATATGACTGAACAATTGATCGGAAAAATAGAAACGATTGAAAAAAAGCATGAAAAGGAAAAGCATCAAAAAGAAAAAGAATACTTAAGAAATTCTGTAAGTCTCAAGATATACCGGGCCAACAAGCGTGCAGGGGAATCGCCACATTACGACCGAATAGAAGTTCCGGTACAGCGATGGACTACTGTGCTTGATGCCTTATTGTATGCAAAGGCATACAAGGACCAAAGCATTGGGATCCGCTATTCTTGTAGGATGGCTTCTTGTGGGTCGTGTGGTATGAAGATAAATGGCATACCGCGCCTAGCCTGTTATACCAAGGTGTCAGAACTTCAAGGAAGCGAAATAACTGTTGAACCTCTAGCTAACTTCCCACATATTCGCGACCTCGTAACCGATTTTTCTCAGTTCTTCGCACATCACCGTAACATGGAGCCTTACATACAAAATGAGCATCCAGACGTGATCACAGGAAACAACAAGTTAACAGAATTTATGCAGACTCCGGAAGATGTGGATAAGTACCTGCAGTTTTCATATTGCATCAAATGTGGATTGTGCTATTCTGCCTGTCCAACTGTCGCTACTGACACCAAATTCCCCGGACCTCAGGCTCTTTCTCAGGCCTATCGCTATTTCACCGACAATCGGGATACAGCGAGCAAGAAAAGGCTCAACTTGGTGGATGATAGGCACGGCATCTGGAGGTGCCACTTTGCGGGCTCATGTAGCTCCGTATGCCCCAAGGGCGTAGATCCAGCCCTCGGCATCCAGTTAATGAGAGGGCATCTCTTAGGATATGCAAAAAACGAAAAGAAAACGGCAGAGCTGAAAGAAAGGTTGAAAAAAGATGATGATTAGGCGTTCGCTTTCGGTGGATACTTGCTCTCATTCACCTGCTTGTTTATCGCATCTGCCATGAAATGGTTGCTAACGTTCACATTCACTCCATTTATACCCTGTAATTTGTAGATATTATCTCGAACATCTTGTGCTATCTTAAAGCCAAAGACTGCGGGACAGAATGGGCTAGTCAAGTGCAAGTCAACCTTTATCTCGCCTGAATCAATGTCCACCTTGTCAACAAGCTCAAGCTCCATTATTGAAACTCCAATTTCTGGGTCAACTATCTTGGTCAACTCTTCAAAGATTTTTTTCCGAGTCTGCTGTATCTGCTCTTCTTGACTCATTATATAACAATTTAACGGATACAATATTTAACTATTCTATATTGGGACCGTATACTGATTATAATAATCCCCTTATTACGAAATTTAGTTGCTTTTTGAAGTGTCAGATTCTCTGCATATGATTTGGGATTTATTGAGAAAGATATAAAGGCCATATATGTGCTGATTCTTCGCTATATAATCGAAACTATAACGTCCCTCAGTTTCCATTATTATCATCGAATTTGACTTGATCCAATGATTTTACTACTATAGTCTACAACCTTAAAATAAAGCGACTGCGGTGCAGGACTTGATACAGTATATGTATAGATCCCGTTCCGGGGAGAAGCTTGAGGAAAATGTACTCCGATTCCTTTCTTCTATGGATCAAGATTATTCGATATTGTATTACGACATTATTGGGAGCGAAGCGCATTCAATAATGCTCCATGAGAAGGGGCATATTACAAAAGAAGAATTAAAAAAGATATTGGCTGGCCTCGAAGAGGCAAAGAAAAGCCCAACCAGCATCAAGACAGAAGATTATGAGGATATCCATGAAGCGCTTGAAGCGTTTGTTATAGAGGGTTCTGGGATGGATGCTGGAGGTAAGATGCATACTGCAAGGTCAAGGAACGACCAAGTAGTTCTGGATATAAGGATGAAGATAAGAGATGATATCAACAAGATTTGTGCAGCTCTAGCTAGTCTAATACAAGGACTTGTTGAGAGAGCAAAAGAAAGCAAACAGCTTCCTATGCTTATGTATACTCACTTACAACAGGCGCAGATAGGAACCTTCTCGCATTTCCTCTTGTCATACGCCTATGGTCTTATGCGCGATATGGAGCGACTCTATCTAACATATTCTAGGATAAACCAGTCACCACTCGGCGCATGTGCAATAGGCGGCTCTTCTATCGATATTGATAGGAAAAGAACAGCATTATTACTTGGTTTTGATAACATAATGAAGAATTCTATTGACGCCACAAGCTCACGCGATGCATTTCTCGAGTATGCTTCAACTCTTGCAATACTTGTAAGTACTCTTGGTCGGATTGCAGAAGATTTCATTATATGGTCTACCTCAGAATTCGGCTACATAGAGCTTGCAGAGTCATTTTCGTCTACCTCAAGCGTCATGCCGCAAAAGAAGAATCCTGATCCTCTAGAGTTAACAAGGTCAAAGAGCGCGATTGTCAGTAGCAACCTTATGGCAATGCTTGGTATAGTCAAGGCTCTGCCATCAGGCTACAGCAGAGACTTACAAGATATCAAGATGCCATTGCTTACATCATCTACTATAACGCTTGATACCATAAAGATAATGGACCAAATAGTAAGATCGTTGCAGATAAATAAGGAACGGATGCGAAAGGCTGCGAGTATTAGCTATGCAACAGCAGTGGACATAGCAGAGCAGCTTGTGATTCAAAAGAAGATACCTTTTAGGACCGCTCACAGGATAGCAGGGGCCTTGGTAGGGACTGCAGCAGGCAAGGGTAACATATCCCTTGTAAATTTGGAATTTGCAGATGTTAGTTCGGTGTTGGAAGCAAATAAAGTGAATGTCAGGGCCGACGAACTAATGAAAATAATCAATGAAATGACTCCTGAAAGGTCACTTAAAACTCGCATCTCGTCTGGATCACCTAATGTCTTTGAGCAGGAAGAGATGATAAGATCATTATCTCAGGGAATCTCTAATTATAGTATAGGGATTCAAAAACGGACCAAGTTGATTGAGGGCTCGCTTAATAACCTCGAGAAAATCATCAAGAATTATCTTGGACGCTAAATCTTATCGCAGCCCCTTGCGACTTTTCGACTGAATTCGATATATCGTATCTGTATTTGTGCGAATATTTTATGCTGGATACGACGAATACGCTGTTTTCACTGCGATAACGTTTATATGATATCCTAAAGCAGTTGATTATCGCATATAATGTCACTAAAATCGGAGGATCCGAACTACTTTGCGCATCAATATAACTGGATGGGTGAAAGTGGGCAGGATAGAAGTATAAGGATCCTAGACAGCACTCTGAGAGAAGGAGAGCAGCATCCTGGCATTTCATTTACAATTAAGCAGAGGATCCAGATTGCATGGATGCTTGATTCATTTGGTGTTGACCAAATAGAAATAAGTCCAGTAGTGTCTCAAGATCATCTTGAAGCAACAAAGACCATCTTGAAACAAGATTTGCATGCAGATATCTTGGCACATACTCGGGCAATCAAATCCGATGTCGATGTCGCTATTGACTGTGATGCGACTTGGATTGCGACCTATATGGGGATTTCCGACATACACCTATCGGCAAAGCTAAGGATAACAAGGGAAGAGGCGAAAATAAGAGCTTTAGAGGTTGCAGACTACATCAAAGCACACGGACTAAAAGCACGATTCACAATGGAAGATGCTAGCCGGACCGAGCCTGAGTTTCTCATAGATATGTGCAAGGAAATGAATAACCGTGGCATCGAAAGGATAAGCATACCTGACACGGTAGGCATCATGCGCCCGCGTGGCATGTATAATCTGGTAAAGATGGTACGTGACAACATAGATACAAGCAAAACATCTATTGATGTGCACTGCCATAACGATGTTGGTCTAGCGCTAGCAAATGCGTTAGCAGGATGCGAAGCAGGTGCCAATCAAATTCATACTACTATTGATGGTTTTGGCGAGCGCACAGGAATTCCAAGCCTGGCAGAAGCAGCAGTAGCATTAACCCTCATTTACAAATCAAACAACAATCTAAGACTACATATGTTAAGGGACCTATCAAAGACCATTGCGGAGTATGTCAAACTTCCAACCCCCGAATCAAAACCTATAGTGGGTGATAGTGCTTACAAGCATAAAGCTGGCACTCATCTTGCTGCTATATTGCGCAATCCCTCCGCCTATGAAATCATTGAACCTAGGATTGTAGGTAACAGACGAAAGATTGTCTTTGGAGAGCTTGCTGGCAAGAATGGTGCTGCTTATCTTTTGTCTTTGCTTGGTCTTAAAACAGGCAAGGAAGAAGCAGAAACACTGGCTTATGGCCTAAAAGAGCTAAGGATGGGCGACATACTCGAGCTATATCTTGACGATAGGTTGGAGAGAAAGATACTTAATGACGCTCCAGTAAAACTAAGTCCAACAAGGGAGTAGATTAAGAAACATGATAAAGTGTCCAGAGTGTGATGCGGAGATCAAGGTTCCTTCTGACTCAATAGAGGGAGAAATCGTAACCTGCCCTGACTGTGGTGCAAGCTATGAGCTTATCAAGTCGTCGGACGACCTTGGCATAAAACCGGCTCAAGTTGTCGGTGAGGACTGGGGTCAGTGAGGCAAGAAGAGGGAGACGTAGAAGAAGTAAATCTATCCTCGCAGCTGCCATCATCATCAAATCTTTCCTACAAATCGCTTATCATCCTATACGATAGTATCAGATGGGAGGAAAAGGCCCTATACGAAGCCGCCATAAAGAAGGGTATTGACGTCGAAAATGTAGATTGCAAGAACCTCCAGATTAACCTCAACGAGAAGAATTCAAAATATCTGGGACAGGTAGTAATCCAGAGAAGCGTCAGTTACTTCAAAAGCGTTCATTCTACCGCAGCACTTCAAGGCCTCGGTGCACGAGTAATAAATCCATTACAGGCCGCAATAATGTGTGGTAACAAGCTGTATGCTCATATGGAGCTTGAAAAGGTTGGAATAAAGACACCTAAGGCCGTGGCAGCTTTTTCAGGGGAGTCTGCAATCGCAATGCTTCAAAAGATTGGTTATCCTGCTGTGATAAAGCCTACCATAGGGAGCTGGGGCAGGCTGATCGCACTTTTGAGAGATAAGGATGCTGCAAAAGCTGTAATAGAAGACAGAGAGCACATGTTCCCACTATATCAAATATACTACTTTGAAGAATTTGTAAAGCGTCCGCCCCGTGACATTAGAGCAATTGTAATTGGCGATAGAGTAGCAGGTGCAATCTATCGCTACTCTGGGCATGGCGAATGGAAGACCAATATGGCCCTTGGAGGTCGTGCTGAAACATGCCCTTTGACAAATGAGCTTGAAGATATCTGCATTAAAGCTGCACACGCGCTGGATGGCCAAATAGTTGGTGTCGACTTGATGGAAAGCAATAGTGAGGGTCTACTCGTACATGAGGTCAACAATACTACTGAGTTTAAAAATACTGTTAGGGTTACGGGAATTGATATTCCAGGACTTATGATTGACTATGCCATGGGTCAAGGTAAGTAGTTAGCAGTTGGTATCCCCAAGTTATGCTATAGAACTGTTAAGAGGGGCGCTGGATCTTTATACTACGTCTAGATCAGAAGGAGCCCTTGCTAATATGATAAAAGAGAGATGTGTCAACGAGCTTGGGTTTGAGCAGGTAAATATCGATAATGTTGGGAACGTTATTGCTACCAAAGGAGTTGGCGAGCCATGCATTCTGCTGTGCGGTCATATGGATACTGTTCCTGGGCAAGTGCCAGTTAGAATAGAGGATGGATATATCTATGGTCGCGGTGCTTCTGATGCAAAATCTCCATTAATATCTATGTTATTGGCAGCATCTGAATTTCCAAAACAGAGTGGAACTGTCATTTTTGCAGGTGTAGTAGATGAAGAAGGCAATGCTACAGGCATTAAACAATTGGTCAAGAGCAAAATAGGAGTGCACTACGCCATTTTTGGTGAACCCTCAGGAGTTGACAATATTACTATTGCATACAAAGGAAGGATTGAATTACGCCTAACCTGCGACGTAGGCGAGAGCGCTCATGCAAGTGCACCATGGCTTGCCAAGAACTCAATTGAGGAAATGTATGACTTTTGGAGGGAAATAAAGTCCGAGATGATCCGAGTGGGCACAGCTGAAAATAAGGCCCAGTCGATAAGCTGCAGTCTTACAGAGATAATAGGCGGCTCAAGTCACAACGTTACACCCCAGAGGTGTAAGGTGACGATAGACATCAGGGTTCCTACAATAACAACCTGCGCTAACGTACTACGTACTGCAGAAGATGTCATTTCAAGGGTGTCTGCAAAGAAAGGGATTAAGGCGACCTATAGAGTAGAGGATCGGACGGAGCCATTCGAAGCAGATTATGCATCACCTCTAGTCAGAGCTCTTATACTAGCAGTCCTTGATGTGCGCAACAAACGGCCACTGCTTTTGCGCAAGACAGGCACAGGAGACATGAATGTGCTTGGACACAATTTTAGGATTCCTGTTATTACGTATGGCCCCGGTGATCCACATGCATCGCATACCGCCGACGAACGGGTGAAAGTTGAGGATTATGTGACAAGCATAGAGGTCTATAAAAGGGCTCTTTTTCACCTTTCACGTCTGCATCATCTGAAGAATAAAAAAAAGTAGTAATATATCCGACAACAGCCCTCCTGTGCTGCATGTTATGGTTCGTGGGTACTGGGGTCGACGGATACCGTGGTTTGAGTATTGTAGCAGTTGACGTTTTAAGAAAATGCGACGTTGTCTATATTGAGCGATTCACGAGCTCCCTCTCTGAAGCCGACATACAGGGACTGAACACTTTGCTTCAAATGCACGCACAACCTGTACAAAGGTGGTTTGTGGAAGATGGCAGGGATATTTTAGAAACAGCAAGAAGCAAAGATGTAGCTCTTGTAACTTATGGCGATCCCCTTATTGCCACTACGCATAATGAACTTCGCTCAAGAGCAGCCAAAAACTCTATCAAGACTGCAATTCTGCATTCCGCATCCGGTATTGCCTCCACAATTGGTGAAAGTGGTTTGCATGCTTACAAATTTGGTAGAATGGTTACAATGATGTCTGAGCGTCACTCTGCAGTTACAGTCTATAACACGATTTTTCAAAACCTTCTTGCTGGAAGCCACACGCTAATTTTAACAGAATACAGACATGACGACGATAGCAAAGAACCTTTTTTCCTCAATCCATCGACTGTATTTGAAATGCTCCTTGATGCAGAACAAACTCATAAACATCACATCTTATCTGAAGACACCTTTGCGGTAATTGCCTCAAGGGTAGGCAGGCAAGATCAAAAGATCATATCGGGTAAAATCAGATCACTTATGAGATTGGAATTTGCCACCGGTCCACACACGGTTATTATCCCAGGCACGATTCACTTTACCGAAATGGAGGCACTTACATTCCTTACAGAAAATATTGATAAGCCAACCGATAATTCTCAAAGCGCTAATAGAATTGAGGCTCAGATGGTTGAGCGATATGCTCCAAAAGCCAAAAAAGCAGTCGAGGAAACAAGACGTGTTATCCACGAAGATTCTATCTCCAAGAAGGGAGTGTCGGAAACCCTTGAAAACGCTGAATGCTATATCGCGGATGCCCAACAATTCCTTCGTCAAGGTAAGTTTGAGCTTGCAGTCTTGAGTATAGGCTATGCTGAAGGATTGATAGACGCATTACGCTATCAAATGGGAATAAATCCTTGGAACGTCACCAGTTGATAAGCAGACATATATTAGATATACAAAAAGCTATAAAATGTCGAAGACGTATGTCAAACGGGCAGGAAGAAGGGTTTAAACTATTAGCGGAAGGTAGGATTAAAGAGTTTAACTCTTGGAGAATGACCGCCGAAAATATAAGAATCAAACTGGACTTTAGCGATAGAGATTTCTCCGGTAAGGATATGTCAGGTGCCTTTCTTAACGGTGTGATTGCAGACAGGGCAAGATTTGTTAATGCAAACCTAACTCGTGCAAATTTAGTTCAGGCAACCCTAAATGGCTCAGACTTTCAAGGCGCTAATCTTAGTGAAACCCTCTTTATGTATGCAGAAATGAAAGGAGCTCAACTTTTGAATACCAACTTAACTAAAACGAATCTCATGTGGGCAGAATTGCAAGATGCAGACTTGACAGGAAGCAAGATGTTGCAAACTATCTTTGTTGAAGCCTATCTTCAAAGGGCTAAGCTCGCTGGAATCGACAAAAATGAAGCATACATAAAATACGCCAAACTGGAAGGGACTACTTGGTTTGAGCAGGTGGTCGGACAGCATAAGTAATAATTTTTTAATCTGCGTTCAACCCATTATTATTCCTGCAAGCTGGCCTTTGCCCGGTGCTTACAACTTTTTTGTTGATTGAAACATGCTTCCAAAGGTTTATTAGTTATCAAAGATTCTTTTTTGTTAGGTATGGCGCACACCCCTCCTGCAATTGGAGGAAAGGTATCGCGGCGTGACTTTCTTAAATTAATGGCTGCCGCAGGTACTGTCATGACGTTTGCACCCTTTGTTGATTGGGGCAAGTTCTTGCCAAATCCTTCCAGCAATGTGACTCAGAAGGTAAAGGCGGAGCTCGCCAATGGCTCAGTCGTTAATGTGAACTCTTTTGAAGTTAATCATTCCGAGGTTCTCATTTACCCAAAAAGTGACGATACTGCACTGAACAACGAATCATTTCGTACATGGCAACTAATAAGGCTGCCTCCAGAACTTGGCGGTGACAAGAACGATGCTTCAGCTTTTAGAGTGTTTAGCATGGTCTGCCTGCACCTTTGGTGCTTGTGGAAATACTGGCCAGAGGAAGGTAGAAAAAGGGGTGAGTGTCCTTGTCATGGCAGCATGTATGACCCAGTGACAGGCCAGGCATTTGCAGGCCCTGCTTCTTTGCAAGGGCCACCCTCAAATGTCCTTCCAAAACTTGACCTCGAAGTGGATTCGAATGGAGATTTGTTAATATTGCCTCCTGTGTGGTCTCCTAATGCAAATGGGATAGTTGGATATGGGCGCTACCTTAACGTATGAAAACAGCTTTGTAAGGTTCAGCCGGTGGGCGTACGCCGGCGTAGAGCGAACTATATTCATGGGGATGAAGTTTACCTTCCCTGGAAGGTTCGTCAGCCCGCTTGGTTTCCTTGGCATGCTAACTTTTGTCGTTTTCATTATACTTGGCATTACCGGCGCATTGCTCATGTTATGGTACGAACCTATACTCGACAGGGCCTGGCACAGTGTCCAGAATATAAACGACACCATTCCTTATGGATTTCATATACGTAATATCCATTATCACGCATCAAATGCCATGGTTATGCTGGCACTTCTGCATATGTACTACCAGTACTTTAGTGGTCGTTACAAGATCCGTAACGAGATATTGTGGGTTACAGGTATTATAATAGGCGTCCTGACCATCTTGGAGGCATTTACTGGATATGACATCATCTTTAGTGAGCGGGCAGAGCTTGCAATATCTATCGCTGCATCATTAACCAACTCAATACCTGTGCTAGGGCCTCAGATGAGAGAAGCTTTCTTTGGTGCCGGTTTTCACGATTTCATCCTGAGGTTCTACACATTCCATGTATTCATGCTACCTATTGCTCTTCTTGGACTTATGGTATTTCACTTCCCGCGGTTTATGGTATTCGATGTCCCAATGGTTATGGCAGTGTCAGGAGCGATTATGCTGACCGGCGGAGTATTCCCTGTCGGACTAGGACTACCTTTTGACCCAGGTACGCCACCTGGACTCACTGTACCCGAGTGGTATCTCACTGGACTTTACGCGTTTTTGCGTACGATGTACGACAAATTTACGACCGGGGTTGCATGGCCAGGACTATTCATATTTGCCCTACTAATTGTACCATTTATTGACAAGTACAAGAAGTTCTCTTGGAAGGATAGACCAATTATTACGGCGCTAGGCATTACCAGCCTTGCCCAGATAATTGTCACTACATACTGGGGATTCTACATTGACCCCGCTAGAGACAAGGCGCTACTTGAAAGACTGGTAATTGACCCAATATTCTTTTACTTAGTTATGATATTGCTCGTCCCACTATCTTTTGGGTTTACATACATGATGATCAAACTTGCAAAACATGCAGAAGCAAACGCCAAGCTCCAGCCCAAGAAGGCACCCAAAAGTTCAATAAATATTTCCCAGAAGTGGATATACGCTCTATTTGTAGTGCTTCTTGCTTTTCAGGTGTACCTGAATATCTCTGCATACTATGCAGTACTTCAAGGGATGAAGAACTATTCACTGTTCATAATAGGTATAATGATGCTAGTCTTTGCTGCAATGTTCCACCTCTATAGGTATGGCAAAGCTCGTGCGAAGGCACCTCCACCCAAACCAGTGTCACCAACTCCTTCCAAACCCGTGACTAGCCCAACTCCTCCAAAGATGGCACCCGCTCAAACAGCAGCTGAGACACAAAAGCCGATCCCTGCTCCTCCAGCAACTATGGCTACAAGAGTCAGCTCAGAACAGGTTGCTCAGCTGGCTCAGCAGCAACAACAACAGCAGCAACAGGCGCAACAAAAGCAAGCTTCATTTGGAGACTTAGAGGGGGCAGGTAAGACGGGAGTATCATCTGATCGATTGCAAAATGAGTCGACTGCCAGCAAAAATATGCAAGAAAACAAGTCTCCCTAACAAATAAAAGCTTTATATGTGAAATTAGTGATTTTGTAGATCGAGCCATGGTAAACCACGCAGGCGGTATCAGTGCTGTTGCTTTTATTATTGCAGTCGCAGTAAGCATGGGTTACTACCAATTTGTATACATTCCACAAGCAAGTGCAAAACCTATTTTGCCGGAAAACGTGCTTAATCCTTCTGAAGTAACAGAGATTACCATTGCACCTGGTGCTTCTTTGCCAACTAACGGCAAATTCTTTGAACCAAAGGAAGCGCGTGGAACAATTGGACTTTCAAACAAAGTGGTATGGACTAATACCGACACCACTGGCCACACTGTGACCTCAGATGATGGATACGTCGATCAGATTAATGGACCCTTTGATTCCCTCAAGCATGACGGAATTATCCCACCAGGTCAAAAGTTTGAATTTACATTCACAGAAGTCGGTCAACACGCATATCACTGCGAACCCCATCCGCATATGCAGGGTAGCGTAGAAATCGTTGAGAACTTTGCTTAATCTTTTAATATTTTTGTAAAAGCGATATCACTTACGACCTCTTTATGCTCTTGTATTATGGAGACACGAAATTTAGCGTTAGTGTATTCCTTGCTTGGAATGTGGTTAGTGGTGGCGGTAAAGTTGAGGGTATTTTTGCCTCCAAGCTCTGACTTAAAGATTGATAGCCGCGCATAAGGATGTTTGATATTTTTCCCGTCGAGGTTAGTATAGGAAAATACATCACTTGAGTTCTCGATTTGGGAATTTATTACCACGCTGTCAAATCTTCCGGGATAGTTAATGACTATGGTGCCATGCAGATCTTTTCCAGTTACTATCGAACTCTCATCTAATGAAATTGAAATATCCTTTTGTACGTCCAACCTAACAACAAGATTTGCTCATGACAGATTTAAACCAATTTGAGGGTCATACATTTTTTTGTGATCCGCTTTTAGATTTTAAATGAAAATCTGCCCTCTGTCTTAATAGGAAATTAATGCATGCGGATTGATCAATTCTGTTGACAATACTGTCTCGCTGAATTTAGATGAGATGATGACATTTTGTGACAAGTCGCTCGGATGTTCATTGAAGAAAAAATCAAGATTATCTGTGGGCTTTATTACCAGATCAAGAACCGGTCTTTAATTTGCTAGCCATTCTTCCTCTTGCATTGACTACTTTGTTCTGTGTCTGCAAAATATCTCTGTAACCTTCTAGCAATTTTATCTGCATGTCATATGGTTCCTTACGGATTTCAATAATCATTGTCTCAAATAGCCTCACCAAAGTATTGGTATAGTCTTTTAAGGATTGAATATCCCTTGAATCGGTTGTAGCGGCAATATCTACAGTTTCTTTCTTCAGTCGTTTTCCAGTTTCCTTCGCAGAATCTTTGGCGTCCTTGATAGCTTCAACGATCAAGTCTTTGAGCGACTCTCCTGCCATCCTGGCCTCACCGGAAACCGATATTTCTTCCACCTGTGAAGTTTGAGAAGAGAGTATCACATTCTCCTCAATACGAGGAGAAGACGAAGAAGGTTCTTTCGAATAGGGCACTACTATTGGTGCGACAGGGGGAGCAATATCTTTGTCTTTATTAGTTATGTTATTAGAAATGATGGTGGCGGCAGTAGTATCTTTCGTCGTGGTTCTAACTTCTATGGGTTCAGACTCTAACCGAGGATTTTTCCGCTGTGTAAATGATTCTTCATTTTGTTGTCGACTGGTATCAGTGGCAGTAGCAGTATTGTTAGAATTCCCTTTTGAGCTCATTTGTGTTAAGGACGTAATAATTGCTTGCGGCGACTTTGGCTTTCGTTTATGTATAGCAACAGCAATTATTATCGCAATCATAGGAATGGCAACCACCGATGATGCTAGCATGATTGTCTTTTTGTTTTGCATTCTTTTTCTTCTCCTTAGACCCTTGGTTAGTACGGAGATCTCTCGCCCATCATTTAAGATTTCAAGGTATAATGATTAGTAATAAAGATTCTAGGACCCTCTAGGTAAACGCTTTATATGCATGCAAAGGTCGTGTTTGTTCAGTGCATGGGGGAATCCCATATCCAATGTTCTTGCCTGCTATTGTAGAAAATAGGAGAGCAACCTAAAAAGTGCTAGCTACTGAGGGGCAGATGGCTATGGATATATGATATGAGCACAATGTAAAATATTCATGCTTGAGCCATAATGGCATTTGGGAAGAAGACAAATGCATAATATCATGCAGACGTGATCCATAAGAGGAAAAACCAATAATTATATTATCTTTACAATAATCATTTTTATGGACCTACTTTGTATGCATCTGCCTTCTGAGCATGAGCATGACTTTGCCTTTTTTCCATGTTTATAGTATCTTATAAACTCCGATTTTGCGCTCAAAAATGAAATATAATATGGCCTTTGAACAAGGCATTAAAATGTATATGTCTAGGGTACAGGTGTACATACCCATTATGAGCGGCGATTACTTTGAGATTGATAGGCTCATAGAAGATCTTGCTAAACTGTACTCTACTGCTTGCGCAACATCTTGGTTCAAGTTAGGAGGTAACAAACGCCCATCCCACGAAGAATTCCGTCAAAAAGTTGTAGAATTCATGAAGCACTTTGAATATACACTTGCCTCTTTTCCGCAAACACCAGCAGCGGACAATTTCAGGGAACGGGCAAGGAAGAGCTTAGAACAGGAAATTTCAAAAGTCCTTGCTGGCGAGAACAAGGACGTAGAAAAGCGCTATAGGTATTATGTGGACTATAGCTAGATCTCCTTTTGAAGCTGCCTGATGAACAACATCATAAATCTTGTCCGCTGTTGAGCGATTCTCTTGGCGGTCCTGGTGTGCATCAAGTCCTTTAATTGTAGTAGCTTTGTGTGGAAATGGTCTAGGGTCCACTGCTTGTCATCTGGCTTTCTGCCCGATCTGCAGAAGGGGTCACCAGCATTGTAGAACGTTCTCTTCTCAGATCCGCCAACACTAAACGTGCGCGCTATGCCAATCGCTCCTAATGCATCAAGTCTGTCGGCGTCTTGTAATATTCTTCCTTCAAGGCTTGCAGGGATTAATCGCTTAGAGAAACTATGCGCCCTTATGCAGTATGATATTTCGTTTATCTCGTGCTGAGAGTAGCTGAGTCTTTGCAAGATCTTTTCGGCCAAATCTGCGCTGTCATCTGGTGACATCACCGAATTATCGCTTCCCTTCGGATACACTACAATATCATGCAATAACACTGCTGGAAGCAATATGCGCATAATAGCTCCTTCCTGAGTGCCTATCAGTTTTGCGTTTTTGTATACTCGCATTACGTGCTGGAAATCATGGGCTGGATCTTGTCCCTCTAGCATATCCATCACTTTTCTCATGATTGAATCCATTACTGTAATGATGCTTAAGGCATGGTTATTTATTAATAAAATTCTGAGGATTCATTATAAAAAAGCTCAATCTTAAAAATAAAATGATATGACGGAAAGCTTGACAATACCAACGTAACGCTGAGCTAATCTGCCTCTGATTCTATCTTTCCATGACTGACACGTGGATCAGTTCTATCCTGCCAACAATATAGGCAAAAATTCCCTTCGTTTTGGTAAATTAATGCTTCTCTCTTGCCACATGCATCGCATATTATTGTCGCTTCTGTGAAGAGAGTACTTACTCTTGTTGTGTCATTTACTAATTCATCTCTCTGATAGATGTCTAAACTTGGCGACCTCCTTTACCCAACT
Organism: Nitrososphaera sp.; assembly: GCA_045809625.1. GTDB lineage: Archaea > Thermoproteota > Nitrososphaeria > Nitrososphaerales > Nitrososphaeraceae > Nitrososphaera. The sequence goes on from JBJMEA010000139.1 coordinate 25,063, forward strand.
GCTGTCTCTTTTGGTCCCCTAGTTCTTTGTTGGAATAGGCGCAAGAATAAGAGCTATTGCTTTCAGAGGATTTAGCACATATTGCATCACATAGAGTGCTTAACCCGCATTGGCCATGAGAGGAAAAAAATGGATGTGTGACTATATTGCGCAAGTTTATCAGTAATATTGTCGACATTGATGGTAGGTTCGATACTGGTTCCTATAATGTAGAGCGCACGAAAGCGGGAGGGAGGAGGGTGCCTGATTTGATACCTCTACAATTATGTACAATATCTCTGTAATTTGTCATAAACTGGGCTAGCACATCTCTATCAATAATGACGAGAGATAATGAACAAGGTACAAAGTAATAATGACAACGTGAAGGTATTGAAGGAAGGACTAATTTATACAATCAGATTATTCTCCAGATTATGCTGAAATTCAAGGATTACTGATGTTATATCAATAAAATAGTTGCTAGTCACGCGATTGAAAAGGGGAGAATTCTTTTGGTCATATAACTCGTAGATGTCATACGTAGATCACTTACCTTTCTAGAGTAGTACAAGCCCTGTCGGGTTAGAATGGTACACCTGCGCTGGTACAAGACAGCAAAAAAAGTCAAAATAATTCTTTCATTACTTACTCCTGAATAATAATTTATTTCAGGTATGATTTGCAATTTAAGCAATACTATTATTATAATCACCTTCTGATGTTTCACAATCAGAAGATATTGTATCGCCCTCCTCTGGGTTATAATCTTCAACCACGTCTCCCGGACCTGGTGAGCAATTGAAAATGTCAGCGCCCTGTCCTCCATTATAGTAGGTTTCCCATGAGGGTGATAATACCTCTAAAACATCATTCCCTTCGCCACCTTTAAGATCAACTGCCATATGAAGAGATAGGTAATCGTTTCCTTGATCACCATTGACGCTGTATCCTGTACCAAACACCTTATCATTTCCGGATCCTCCGCTCACGCTACTTCCAACGTCGTATATCTGTATATGGATCTCATCGTTTCCTTCATCACCATTCACCTCACACTCGTAGCCTGCACAGTATATCACATCGTCTCCAACGCCTCCATTTATGTAAGCATTGGTTGCTGCATTTATGTAATCCGAACCATCTTCTCCATAGATATAGTAATAACCATTACCTGCATTGCCTTTGCCTACTTCTATTGTGTTATTATCCGCATCACCATATACTTTCTTCACATATTCCATTTGATTTGTGGAGACATTATCAGTTCCAACTTTGATATCAAGATTTTCATCCGCAACATGCATCTTGCGATTAGCATCGTTGTCATCTAGATTGTTGCTGCCATCATCATCTCCAAAAGATTGATTCACTGCTTCAATGCCTTTGAAGGTTTTAGATTCGGGAGTACCATTGAGCGTACCATTATTGGATATTAACTGCAAATCATCTGCAAGTGCCAAAACCACGCCTCTGTCTAAATGCCCTGTTATCAAAACAGCGAATGCGGCTGCTGCTTGGATCAATAAGAACGCTAACATAATTTCTTCAGCAGTGGAGACCAAAATTCTACACCATGAAAAAAACAAAAGGAATTAGTAGCTTGAAAGTCCATGAGGGCTGTCTCATTTCTACGTAATAGCAATAGTCATTAAACAAGTGAATATTCAATGTAAAACTTGCAATTAAGCAATATCGTGTTATCTTAAGCTAAAAGATACTAATGGGAAAATTCGAATGATTCATTATTTACAATTAGTACGAAGATAATAGTTCCATTAAATCGTTCACAACCACTTACAAATTATGTGGTTAGGTTAATACCTCGAAATGTACCCATCACGAGGAAATATTATGATACCAATGGACTTCTATTGTGTTTCGGAGTGCGCTAATTGCATAGCCTATAAAGGTATGACAATATCTTAATTCCTCTGTACAGCTAGGAATAGCATATCCTATAGACTAGGCTGAAACACGATATCAGTTTGATGGTATATGAGGGATTAGCAGTTGTGAGAATAACAGCTTATTAATATCGCACGCGCATGGAAGTCATCTTATGTATGAACCTCAAAGACAAGGGCATAGCCAATGCGGTCAACGTCCTGCCAATACTTTCAAGATGAACAGACTTCAGAGGTGGCATCTAAAATAAAAGAAAGGAGATGCTTATTGGTTAGCTGGTCGGTTCGTTGGTATTCTCTTCTATCTCTAACTGTATTTGCCCTCGAAGTATTTCATCAGCTGGCTGTATGTACCATCTTTGAATTGGGTACCTCCAAACCACATGCTCAACCCGTCAGCTTTTCCAGTTCCTTCAGTCAATGGTTTATCTATGCAGTCTTTAGCGGTTTGATAAATAGTCTTTCCTGACGCAGCATTATTAGTTAAAGTAACCTGAGATGTTATCTCCCCTGCCAAACTAGGCTTTACTTTTTCTATGGAAGTTACACGTGTATTGATCCAGTCTCGCATAATTGTACACGATGCATCATTATCCTGAAGCGATTGGCTCTGCAAATGGAATCTATCAACGTAAGGTGCCAACCCTGCCGCATACAATCTAGCAATTCTCTGTGAAGGCGCAATCATCAGGTCAACGTTAGCTGCATCCGCATACTGTTTTGCCTTCTTGACTGCTGTTACAGGGTCAGCTTCTTCCGAATCTGGAGAAACACCTTCTAGGTCGTAACTGATAAATCCCCAACCTCTCTGTGCCACTAGTGGCGCGTATTTCTTTATCTCAGGTAGCGAGAAAAATTCCAATCCTTTGCCCGAGTCTGGCACAGAGGTTATAGCGTCTAAGTTGTTTAAGGCCGAGGTAGGTGGCACTTGATTTAGTCCTAGATGCATTACTATGAGATCGCCGGAGTCTAATTCTTGATTGTATAGGTTTCGTTGTGCGTTTGTATCAACGTATGTTAGAAAAATAGCCCTAAATGCTGCTCCTCCAACCGTCGCAGTTGTCAATGTTTCATCTGCTGGTGGTGTAGTAGTAGTAGTTGTTGTTTCATCTGCTGGTGGTGTAGTAGTAGTAGTTGTTGTTTCATCTGCTGGTGGTGTAGTAGTAGTAGTTGTTGTTTCATCTGCTGGTGGTGTTTGTCCTTGGCATATGATTCCGAACCTTTCACAGGCATCTGAAGACAGCTGCGCCTGTGAGCTAGTGGGACCCCAGCTTGCTGTGACAACCGCTAGCATTAATAGCGCTGCTAAAAAAAAGGACATAGCGGTTCTGCACAGTGCGTTAATTTTTTCAATCTTACTTGCTAAAGTCAATGAGCCGATTGTGGCTCTGATATATATATAGCTGTTGCCATTTTTGGGTACAGTAGTACGTCCTGTACCTAACTATGGCATCTAACACCAAAAAATTCTTATAATTGTAAATAATCGCAGGTTAAGCAACAAATGGATCATTAATAAACAATTTTTCATTACTGAGTACAAAACTAAGTTGTATCACATATTTCGGATCAAACTACCCGCACAGACTAACCCTTTAATAAGACTGCATTCTAATTCGGTCGATTACAAATAGTTTGAGTGGTTAAAATCGATGGACTATGATGTGCTTGCAATAATGTCCCAGATAGGGATCGATTGTAACTTAGAAGGTTCCTTTAGTAAAATAGATGGATTCTCTTCAATCGAAGAGGCTGCGGGACATGACCTTACCTTTTGCTCGTCAAGAGGGGAGCAAGCGACTGCATCAATTTCAAAATCGTCTGCTGCCCTTATACTGTGTAATTCGAATACGCAAGGTGCAGTTCATCCTAAGGCTGGCAAAGGGATAATATTTGTAGACGATGCACGAATTGCCTTTATAAAAATTGTCAATCATATTCAGAGAAAAGAGAAAAAAATAACTGCAATTTCAGAATACGCTGTTATATCAAAAACAGCAAAAATAGGCTCGAATTGCCAAATTGGACCCTTCACGTTCATTGGTGACAATTGCGTTATAGAGGACAATTCAATAATTTATGATAGAGTGAGTCTGATTAGAAATTGCAAAATAGGACAGAACTGTATAATATGGTCTGGAGTTACACTAGGCGCAGATGGTTTTGGTTTCGAGAGACTAACAGGCGGTCAGCTAGAAAGATTTCCTCACATAAAGGGAGTTATAATAGGAGATAATGTGGAAATATGTCCTAACTCTGCAATTGCCAGAGGTTCTCTGTCAGATACCAAAATAGGAAATGATACCAAGATCGATGCTTTGGTTAGTATAGCCCACAATGTCCAGATAGGACGAAGTTGTCTTCTAACAGAGGGGGCAATAGTAGGAGGCAGCGTAAAAATAGGAGACGAAAGTTGGCTGGGTCTTAACTCTACCGTCAAACAAAAGGTCAAAATAGGAAATAATGTATTGGTCGCAGCTGGGGCATGCGTCTTATATGACGTACCAGATCACGATATAGTCGCAGGTATCCCTGCAAAATCAATTAAAGATAAAGTGAACTCCGACCGTGTTTTTATGATGGCAGGCCAGAAAAAATAATAATACTAATAATTTTAAAGGCTTTGCAAATATTCCGCTACCTTTGATAACATCTCACAGACATACTAAATCTATTTCCAAGCGAAAAGTTACTCGCATTAGCTATTCCATCGTTTTATTTAGATAATTTGCTGTTGACCATCAATCTATTTTAAGGGCTGACAGGCTCTCGCAGTAAACCGTATATGCCTTGAGGAAGAGCGTCTCTCAACTTGCTTTTGTTGAATGTTTCTTGCCTGGTAACAAGCTGCTGTCTTTGGTTTCTACTGCAGCAGGATAGTTGGGATCTATGTTTCGATGCATGTATTTCCTTAGATCCATGAACGCTTCGTCACTATATTTTGACCACTTTGAAGACCAGCTAAGAACAGCTTCAGTAGCAAGTATTTTGACCCACATGCTAAGTATCATGTTCAAAAACCGCATGAGCGGATAGTATTTTATGTCGCCAAATCTATTTAGCTTCTTCAATGCATATCCGTACAATACGACCTGTGCTAGCGTGACTAAAAGATGGATGCCTGTCAATTTTATAATTAATGTTGCAAAGAAAGATTCTGGTACTGTGTAATCTGCAAGGAAGAAGCTTGTATTGCCTGTAATGATTGCTGCTGCAATAAGTATCCATGCAAAATTAAGTCCAAACCCTGCGCCGTGGGATTCCAAATTGTGGAGGAAAACTAAGGCACGAGGTGACGCAAGCTCTCTTGCCTGCTCTAAATTCCTACCTCTTGAATGATAGTATGCGATACTCCATCTTGACCTTTGAGCAACAAATCCGCTAAGAGTCTGGGGAGAGTCTGAATATACTATAGAGCGTTGTTCAAACATCGATAGATAGCCAAATCTGGCCATCCTGCTACTTATTTCACCGTCCTCCCCAAATTGATTGTGTGTCCATCCGCCTATTTTTAACAGCGCATCTTTTCTAAATGCAGTGGAGGCTCCTGGTTGAACTATTATTGAATCAAACAGTTCCTGTGCCCTCTTGACATAAAGATATGAAGCATATAGCACATTTTGCGCCTTACCCAGTATGCTTGTTGCCTCGAGGGGAAAAGCAAGTCCGCTTACTGACCCGACACGTGAGTCCTCAAAATGCTCTATCATGGGATTCAGTGCATCCTCGTCAATTAAAGAGTCAGCATCCATTCTGAATACTATCTCACCGGAGATTCTCTGTAGGCCGTAGTCTAGTGCGTATCCTTTTCCTGAATTAGGAATAGTAAAGATCTTGCCATGAGCAGACTTTAATTTGTTTAATGAATTAGTAACCTCTCTCTCTGTATTATCTGTAGAGCCATCGTTTACAATTACTATTTCTGTCTTGCCATCATATTTAGCTGCTGCTTTGTCTATGCTATCAATACATTCTCCAATAATTTTTTCCTCATTGTAAGCCGGTAAGAGAAATGAGATAGTTGGTATGTACTTCCGTTCAGAATATCTATTCGCTTTATCTTTATCTGCTTGGCTCCTTATCCTCCTCTGTCTGGTTATCTCATAAATTAGATTTGCAAAAAGATAGCCAACTGAAGAAACACTTGAAATAGTCAATAAAGCGTACAATATCACTGCAGAATTTAGTGGAATGTCTAGAATGACGATCATCCAAATCGTCAATAATGCTGAGCCACCAAGAACTGAGAGTAAAAGGAGATATTCTTTAGCGTAGTTCCTTTTTAGGATACGCTTTATCTTTGTTGGTTGGGGTATTGTTATTGTACTCCATATCGACATTTCAATAACTAATCCTCCAACTACTAAAGTCATAAGAATACTGATGAGGTGCCGGATCGGTGATGACATATGAAGGGGAATAAGAACAGTCAGGAATGCTATCATTACAAAGGCAAAGAAGCATAATAACCCAAAGGACATAAACTGGAGGCGCTTTTTGAAATTAATTCTTGATACAAATGCAATAGTTGGAAAGAATATCAAGAAAATAAGCTGTGGGTAAATTGGTATACTTACGGCTATATGAGATCCGAAGATGTCTGCATAAAGAACTCCCCCGACAAAGGTATTTGGAATGTTGAAAAGATAAAACATACCTTTTAAGATGTATTCTTCTGCTGATATCAGGTGTTGAATGTATCTTAGAGCAAGATATGCAATAGCAAAACCGAACAAATAGTATCTAAATGGGAAGAAGGATATCCATCTCGCTGCAACTCTAGCAGAGTCTTTGATTGTGTTAGCCGACAATATGTTCCGTCGTTTCCATATATTTTCAATTGCAAGTACTGACAGGAAATAGACTGCAGGCGTAAGCTGAATCATAAATCTTTCCTGTTGATTTTCAGCGATTGAACTCCAAAATAAGAAACCGACTAAAAACCAAGAAATATAGACATAGTTATTCCTTTCAATGTATGTTCTTCGGAATAGAAAAGCCACAGGTAGCAGGAGTGAAATGAAACCAAAGATTGGTATAAAATTATCAACGTAAAACAGTGATAGAAACAGACTTAACTCTGTGTCTCCTTCAATTGCAACTGAAAACTCACCCGACTTCATGTAGACTGTCATTATAATCAATATAATAACTGGAACCAGACCAATCATTGAATTTGCAAATAACCTTAATCTCTTAGCATCCTGTCGACTAATTAGCTCAGTGATAAAGCAAGCAATAGCTATAATAAAAACTGGATATCTTGATCCAAAAGTTAATCCCATGGCAATACCTGCAAAGATCCAGCTGTATCTATTTTCACTCTTTAGAAAATAAATGGAGAGCACAAGAAAGAATAGCGAGACTCCCTCGGTGAGGATCTGCGTACTCCAAAAGAAGACGTAGGGGTTCAGCATTGTCAGAGCTGTGACACCAAAGGCAAAGAAATCACTCTTGTATTTCTTTAAAGTCAGGTAAAGTATTAGTCCAGCAGCAAGAGTAAATATAGGTTGGATGTATTTGGCTATAGTCCAATCTTCTCCATTAATTGACCAAATACTAGCAATAATCCAGGAAATTAATGGCGGTCTATATGCCGCTTCTAAGGGTTCGTTTCTCAGCCAATTTTGGGCATTCTCAAGGTATATTGCACTATCCCAGAATGGAAATGCTATTTGAGATATGTAAGAGTAGTAAGAGACTGCGAGAACCGCAATGAAGAAGACAATCGCAATATCAAATTTTCTCGAGGATACACTTCTCCAAAAGTTTGGTGGGATATCAAGATTCTGCATATTTTATCACTTGATTGTTATATAAAGTGGAACCCACATTTTGTTGTCTGCATCATCCGTTGCCCTCACTAGAATCTTCTTTGTACCTGTGCTTGTAATAATATCTGAAAACGACCATGCTGACCAGTCATGAGGCGTTCTTGCATTCGCTAGTTCAAATGGTGAGCCGTCAATTGATATTTCCACTCTTTTTATCTTGGTTTCTGCATCACTTGCGGATCCTGTTACATTGATGCGCAGCACACCAAACTCGGACTGCATAATTGTATTATTGGCTGGAAGAAACACAGATAGCGCAGGTCGAGTGCTATCTGTAGCTATATATAGATTGTCGCGAGTGATGTTAGACCGTAGATGATAAAGATGAAGAACGCTGCCCTCTGTATTATAATCTGAAAGCCTTTCAAATATCTTTTGAAATGTATTCCCTTTCATGCTTCTGTGTATATCCAGCCGTGTATTACCATCCTCTGGTTTCGCCATGGAAGTGGTATTGAGAGGAGAGGTAGTGTTAGTCCTATTATTATCGTCCTGTATAGGAAGATTATCAGGTTTGGGTTTGGAGACAGCAATGTATTTAGCGTAAAATTCAGACAGTCTTTCAAATGGTTTCTCTGCTAATCGAACAAGTAAGGGAGTGTTATCGGGTTTTGGCGCAGAGGTGTACTCAGGTACAAGTAAATAAGAACTATTATGCTTCCACATAAATTGTACCAAAGCTCTTTCCGAGCTGACCCAGGGAACTTCTACCTTATGATCTGTAAAGTATGTGACTTGGGGATAGATCTCTGTAGTTGACAGTGTCTCATTTCGAGGAATAGCCTCAGCTACACGTCTAAGTGTCGTAACATATTGCTCATCGTAGGTTCTTCTACTCTGAGACAGTGCAGGGATCTGCTGCAGGGATGTTATAAGTGAAAGAACAACTAATAAACAGCAACTACCTATTGCTATTATTCTTCCAACTTTGATCTTTTGATTGTTGAAGTTTAGTCGTCACTCCTGCCGTCGTCATTTGTCACACCAGATTCTTCTTGTGTACTATCCTCTGGAGATTCATCGTCATCTA
>JBJMEA010000140.1:0-27465 GCA_045809625.1 Nitrososphaera sp.
TCCTTGGCTTAGTCCTTAATCTATATCCACAACATGGGCACCAAAGTCCATCCCATTTGATAAATATCTCACATATCTGGCATCTTTTCTGTCCGCTGGCGTACCTGCCTGAGCCAACTGGCTTTTGAGCCTTGTGACGAATGCATATACCTTTACATGTCATTTGTTTATCACCTGGTAATAACGACTATCACATACACAGACAGCCTCATCGGCTTAAGTCGGTCCTTACCAATACAATTTAAGCACTATGAGTATTAAAGACTTATAGAGGTAATTATTGTATGAAATGGAAGGTATGATGAAATCCATATATTTTTATTCACTAAACTTGTAATATATCACAACTGCATGCTCCATAATATTATTTATTTGGTGTACAAATTTCTCATTCACACCCGATTATCGCTATGATATACTGAAAAAACAGTTAATATTTTCATAATTCCTTGCTTACGCGAACCTAAGATCGAACTTATAACCAGTGTTGAACCCTGAGAAAGTCACCTATAGGCTCCTTCTTGAGAATCTTGATAAGCGAAAGGGCTTGAGGAACAGATAGCATCGGCTTTTTGAAGTGGTTATCTGTGCCAATTCTAGGGCATGCGACCTGCACGAAAGCATCTATTCCTTTAAAAACCTGAATACGTTCCTCGGTTATCTCCGTCAATGCTATCATCTGTACTTTCTTATGCAACTTCTCAAACTCCTTCTTCAGTTCAATTGCTCGCACATGGGCGAACTGACCTTCCTTCAATCCGATTATGATTCCAATCCTTTCTGCATCGACAGCCTTATAGATTGACAGAATAGCTTTCTTTTGCATGCCTTGGGCAAATTCGTTTACTTCGCTGTATTCCTGAAAATATGGATCGAGCATGATAGTGGGTTTTTCGGTAGATAAAGCTACACTCGCAGAATGAAACATGCTTTGTCCTAAGAAAATGTAGGCATCAACCTGCTTCTGTACATTGTAAGCAGGGTAAAATTCACATCCAAATACTTGCGCGTCTCGAAGCTGACCTCTGCCCCTTCCGATTATTATGGTATAACCATGTGTTTCAAATATCTTTTTAACCTTGTCTATTTGGTGAAGGTGCTGACTATCGGTCACAAGTGAAACCGTCTTGTACTTTCCCAAGAGATCTCTTGCACATTTATTCGCTATGACATCAAAATCAATGTCATCAAATGCAGCTATCATGATCACCCTCTCACCAAAGGTGTCCATCGCGATAGTATGTCCCACATTGAACAAAACATCTGCGCTCAACATGTCTGCTGCATGCGTGTTAAGATCACAGGAACCCCAGCATGTATCGCCTATTAGATATACTGGAATTCCAAAGATTTGGCCAATATGGTCAGATACATCCTGCAACTTTGGAATAAGTGCTTCAGGGCCATTCAGTGCCACTGATCTAGGTTTTCTGCGCTTTATTGCTTCGAAAATGCTTTTCTCATCTATCCTTATGGTCATACTTTTTGCTTTGTCACCCTGATTGCGGATTTTGGGCATACCGCTTCACATCCAAAGCAGTAAATGCAGTCGCGTTCTCTTATTGGCATAGCTTTTCTATCCTCCTGCTGCTCTCCCACACTATGCCAGTCAAAGACGTTTACCGGACATACTTCGATACATGCCCCATCACCTACACATAAATCAAAATCTACGGCTACGTCAGTGCCATAAATCCCATTGATACTTGATTTATCCTTCCAGACCAGAACTCTTTCATATGTTGTAGCAGTCCTGTTCGTCTGGAAATCGGGATCAATAGGCAATACGAGAAAAAGCATTTTCCACACTCAATTTAAATCATACTACGAAGGATTAGATGATTAGAGGCAGCCTGTCGGTACCACCGTTGGCAAAAGGCCCCATCTCAGGCCCCGCAAGATCCACCACGTAGACGTGCTAGCAGGGTTACGACGCCTTAGGGTTGCTCCCTCCCGGACCTCACCCATTTCGGCGATTCGCGGTCGAGACCCAGCCTTCGCAGGGGTCGCCGCTCATAACCATCCAGCACGGCATGATTTCATTTCAGCAAGACAAGCAGGTGCCTCCTGCCAGCGGATTTACCCGACAGTTACTGATCCTGGCATAAAGCCGATTTCCAGTTTGGGGTACGGCTAGCACCCCGATCCTCCCTGCCTCTATTACCATTAGTTGTATGGCTATATTTGCTTGTTGGATGTTACAGTATGCTCAGCGTCTTACACACGGAGCATGTATCTCCAGTCGAAATACGCTCGCACCTTGAGCACTTCCTAGCTTGGGCAGATGATATGCTCGAGCGGAGAATTTTTGAGACTTTCATCATTGACTTATAGGCATTATATTTGATGCCTGGATGATCCCGCTCAAGTCTTATGAAAAATTCGCGCAAGTCTGTGCGTATGCCTTCATTCATGTACGGACATTCCTCTGACTGAAAGGGGATATCTCGCTGTAGTGCATAAAACGCGATCTCATATTCATAAATTTCGACAAAGGGCTTAATCTTTTTAATCCCATTTTGAGTATATTGAAGCGGTTCTGGGTAAATCCAACCTACGCGCTCTACGTCACCAGCCAACAAATTAATCATGAATGTTTGTAATTGATCATCCATATTGTGTGCAGTTGCAACAACTTTAGCACCTACTGTTTCTGCAGCAATATCTATCGCTCGGCGTCGAAAAGTGCCGCATATAGAGCAAGATGATATTTTTTGCGAGGGTCGCTGGACTACCGCCTTATCCATATCTATCCCAAATAGCGATTGGTAACTCAGCACCTTGCTTTCGATATGGAACTTTGAGCAAAAATCCTTTACTATCTGAAGCGATTCATCACGATAACCCTTAATGCCTTCATCTATCGTGACTGCCACCAATTCATTATGATTATTCGGATGTTGTTCAAAAAGCATCTTTAAGACATATAACAGTGAAAGGCTATCTTTACCACCAGAAACTGCAACGGCGACCTTGTCGCCATATTCTATCATCGAGTATTTTGAAATCGTCTTTGCAGCCTTACTTTCGATAGAGCGGAAGAAGCACTTCTTGCATAAGTACTCACCAGAATGTGGTCTGAAATATAGACTCTCTGTTTTCTGACACTTGGTACAGTAAGGCATATTTGATATCTGAGAAAGTACAAGAGTTATTAACCATTCGAACACGAATTGTTAATAGTCAAAAGCTCACAAATTTTCTATGCTGTCATCTTCAGAGTTGCTAGATGAGGTCAACCTCAAGATACTTGACATTTTAAGCCGAGATGCATCCCGTCCGTTTGTGGATATAGCAAAGGAGCTTGAGATCTCTGATGCGACAGTACACATACGCGTTAGGAGATTGCGGGCTGCTGGAATTCTTCGTAAGTTCACCATCTCAACGGATAATGCGCTTTTGGGCTACGACCATCTTGCCTTTATAGGAATAAACATTAGTAGAGGGACAAGCGAGGAAGTGATCGTTGCCTTATCGCCGCTTGATGAAATACTAGAATTACACGAACTGTATGGTGAGTTTGATCTACTTTTGAAGGTACGTGCCAGAAGCCTTGAACAGATGAGAGATATAGTCGTGAATAAGCTTGGCAAAATTCCTCAAATAACGGAAGCACAATTGATGACTGTATTAAAAACAACCAAAGAGGAGCAGATGATCTCCCTAAAGAAGGATATTGCAGATGCAACCAGTACGACAACAACATAGCAATTCGTCTTTATTTTTGCTGTTTGTCTTTCTTTGAAGACTGCCACCAATCAAGATATTCGTCATGGTGTTTCTTGCGTGGGTCTTCGTCTGATCTCTTGGCTCTATCGCGCAATTCATCTAACTTTTCAGAGGTAGCAACAAGTCCGCAGCTTTTGCATACAAAGCTCTTGCTAGTAGGGTCGTACTTTAGCTCGCCTCCACATTCTGGACAAAAGCTTACCAAATATGAAGTTTATTTCTGTTAGACCCATAAAAGGTTTTCAAAATGCTCAGGCACAAACCAACAAGAAGAAGACCAATTAGAAGTCTGCTTCAATCAATTCAATTTCCATTTGACTACTGCAAGGATCCGATGATAGTTCCAGTATCTGCGTCGACTCTTACTTTCAAGCCCTGCTTAAATGTCGACAGAAATGTGCCAATAGGCAAGTTGACGACAGGGATATTTGCGAGGGCACAACCTGATGCAGTAGTGATATCCACTTTAGAACATACAACTGCACTCGGAGCATTTCCATACTCTTTTAGGGAGTAGAACGCATAGGCGCCTACACTACTTCCTATTGCATAAGGAAGAAAAAGGACTGATGCTTTAAGGGACTTACCGTACAACTGATGCAGGGGATCCGTTATTTTTCCGTCCTGAGTATTGACCATTGCAAGGAAGTTTAAGGGCTGGGTCGTGCATAGTACCATTCCCTCTCCTATACCTCCTACAATCCGGCGACAGTTAGATATTATCACCGCATATATTCCTCAGCAATTGACTTGATATCTTTAAGAGCGACTTTTAATTTATTGGACTTGGATAAGTAGTATGCTCCCTTCACGCTGTTTGTAACCACTGAATCATATTTTTCCTTAGTAATGTAGGGTGTAAGGCACGAGCATGAGTCGCATCTAAAGTCAGCTCCAGTCTTTTCAATAGTCCCAGCAAGTCCTGTTTTTACGGCATTATTATAGACTGCCCTCGAGCAAAAAATTATACAGCGTCTCGTGAATTTTTTAGCTTCAGTAAGCCGGGCAAGCAAGTTCAACTCGTTTATGCCAAGCTGAGGACTTCCGAGGGAGATTATGTCTCCGTCGTTAGCACTGCTAAGCTCGTCTATAACTGACTGAGCATCTTTTTTTCCAAATGAAATTTTTTCTTTTGCCGCTCTACCAAAGGTAAACATCCCGCATGAACCTGAAGTACCTACCGCTGCACAAAGTGCTTTTGACTTAATAGTGTCTGGCTCTCTAATGTTGCTAAGTGCGACAGAGCTATCTTTTACCTCCCTGCCTGCGAAGTATCCCAAAAGCCCATAATCGAGCTCGGTGTTAAGATCAAAATTACATTCAATTGCAATTTTGGGATGCCTTGCTTCTTCAAGCCTGAGATCGGAGAGAGGAGTTTTACCAGTTATAGAGCTTGCCAGTGCTGAGAGAGCGCTCTCTTTGTTTGTCCTTAACCCTAAAATTGAATTTGAAAATACTGCAGCATTGCTTTCTGCAAAGCTAACTGATGTTCCTTTTTGGGGAAGGTCAAATACCTCATAAGGCGTACATGTAAAAGATGGTACAGCCCCCATCCGCTCATATGAACGAGCTATGTTTTCCTGTTTTTCCTGGAAATTGCGAGGGATATCCTCAGACCTGTTTCTATCATACCCCATTGGATTAATGGTAGTCTTTACCGCAAACTTGGAACTAGTGCTGAATCTTTGAAGGAACCGCATACCCCCTTCTCCTATTGTGTTATAGTTTACACCAGAGATGTGCGCCCACTTTATGGGGACAAGTTTTTTCGCGCCCGTTGCCTCCCCGATTGCAACGAGAATTCTGTATGCAGTAGCAAGGGTTTCGCCATACTTGCCGTCAAGCGCTCTCTCCTCCTCTCCTGCAAGCTCCATGCACTTTTAATTAGGATCAGTGTATAAGAACCATTACTCCACTTGCAGGTGACGAATTACAGTCTGTTATTTTAACCAGCAAGGATAAAACGATTATGTTGAGAAGATGCGACAGCTGAGATTTGAAAATCTTTTCAAACAAGTGATAATTACATAGAAAAGAGAAATAACATTCGCATCCTAAATCCTCGCTCTTCGTTTAGCAACGAATGACGCTGCCATGTAAAGCACAAATCCGCAAGCGACGATTATAACACCATATAGTGACAGTGCACCTCTTCCAAGATATTGTCCAAATGCAACGAGCAGGGCACCTATGATTAAAATACTGATCCCTGCTTGTGCCGAGTGGGGCATTTGAATCTTGTTGTTCTTCTTCCTCTTATTAGACACCGCTATTTTTATGATTCATGAGTACATAATGTTATAGTTTTTATTGACTCATTGCAGGGTATAAAATAAAGGCATGAAAATAGCAGTCGTCGGGGTCGGGGTAGCAGGTGCCTATCTTATGAATAGGTTAAGCGATGATCACGACAACCATGTAGTCGGATTTGAAAGGATGCCTAAAAATGAGCATGACGCCGTTTGTGCTTGGGCCACCTGTCAAAATGTGATGGTAGGCCTTGCTCGAAAATGCGGACTCTTGTTTGATGATTATATATTACATGACGGCAGGCAAATGCACGTAGATCTGGAGAAGAAAGGCAGCTTTGACATCCAGCTTAAGGGGATGGTAAGCTATGACAAACTGCGTCTAATACAGGATATGATAAAAGGCACAGTAATAAGATTTGGACGAGCACCAAGGAAGGATGAGCTGGAACCTGACTTTGATCTTATAATCGATTCAACTGGTTTCCACCGCAACTATCTGCCAAAAGTTGAAAACGAGACATGGATTCCATGTGTGCAATACAAAGTTCGCTATCCCTATGGCAGGCAGCCATTTGATGATTTTTATTTACGATCGTTTCCATCTATGTCTGGCTACTTTTGGTATTTTCCCCTTGGGAACGGTCTTGCACATATTGGAGCAGGTGATTTCTTAAAGACCCACAACCAGTTTGTAAACGAATTCTTGAAAAAGTACGACTGCGAAGTAATTAAAAAAGTAGGAAGACCGGTTAGGTTAACTCCACCAGAAAAGTGCGAACCGTTTACGGATGGTCGGAAATCCGTAGGAGCTGGTGAATCTATAGGGACTGTTTATCCTCTATTGGGCGAAGGTATAATTCCATCGACCTGGTGTGCGGAGCTCCTCGTCCAGAACCTTCATGATATACCAGCATACCGTAGCGCAGTTTTAGAGAAGTTCAAAATGTACTCTCTTGTATTCAGATTCATCCAGCTGAAAATATCAGGCAAGTTCAACATGATTAGGCATGGGAGGGACATGTTCAAATTATACCGTCATATGAAGAGTGAAGAAGAGCGGTACGGCATGAAGGTCAAAATGAGCGATATGCTAAAGGTATCGGGAATCTAAAGCTTTAAAAATCTATCAATAGGAGTGAAATTGATGAGTGCATCTAGCGATCATTCGAGACACCAGGAATTGGCGGCAGTGGAGCAGAGGATAAACGAATTGGTCCAGCAATCAAGGATTCTTGAAGCATATCTGAATGATGTAATGACACGGCAGGTGACGGTTGGCAAGTTAATGGAAGAAGCACGTTTGGCCTCAAATACGATTCAAAGTATCAACTCTGAGTCCGATGTAGAGTCGCTAATGCCTATAGGCATAGGTGTGTATGTTAAGACAACGGTACCCCCTCTGAAGAAGCTGCTCATTAATTTGGATGCTGGCGTGGCTATTGAAAAAAACAGAGAAGACGCTCTCAATTACGTGGAAACTAGAATAAAAGAATATGAAGTGGCGGCAAGGCAGCTTGAGGCTCAGAGACAGGAAATAACGATGAGGATGAACCAGCTGCAATCGCAGATAAATCAGATGATACAAGCTGCTCAACAACCCCAGTAATATGCCCTTTGGTTGAAAAATAATCATGTTTGATAAACTGAAAAAGGCTTTTTCTAGAGCTGCTAAAGGCATAGCTCAAAAAGAGCTTACAGAAAAGGTTCTAGACGATGCCTTACTTGATCTTCAGATTGCACTTCTTGAAAGTGACGTAGCTCAGGAAGTAGTTGATGACATCTCTGGAAAGCTCAAAAAGGATTTGCTTGGACTAAAGCTAGAAAAAGAGCAGGACGCAACCAAGCTAGTGCAGTCAAAATTGCAGGCTGCACTGGCAGAGATTTTTGCACGTACGAACAGATTTGACTTGATTGAGCAGATAAAGATGAAAAAAGAAGCCAAAGGAGGACCTTTTGTGATTGTATTTTTGGGCATCAACGGCACAGGCAAGACGACAACAGTTGCAAAGATAGCAAATCTCTTGCGGAAGGCTGGTTTTTCATTGGCAGTGGCCGCGGGAGATACGCACAGGGCGGGCGCTATAGAGCAGCTTGAACAACATATGAACAGGTTATCTCTTAAGCTAGTCAAACAAAGATACGGAGCCGACCCGTCATCAGTAGGGAGGGATGCATACGATCACGCGAAAAAGAATCACCTAGACATAGTGCTTGTGGACACTGCTGGCAGGATGCAGACTTCGAAGAACTTGATGGATGAAATGGGTAAGATAGTGAGGGTTGTAAAGCCTGATGTAAAGTTATTCATAGGTGATGCACTGGCTGGCAATGATACAATAAACCAGGCAAGGGAGTTTTTTCAGTATACTAATTTTGACGGTGCTATATTAACGAAGGTTGACGCAGATGCAAAGGGAGGTTCGGCAATCTCGATTGCATACATAACTTCAAGGCCCATCATATATATCGGCGTAGGCCAGGGGTATGATGATATTATTCCTTTTGACTCAAACAAGTTCATAAAATCGCTATTTGAAGGTGCGGGGCAAGCAAGCGTAACTGCAGAGGAAATGACACAGGTAGACAAGATTTCAGAACCAATAATGCAAATGGCCACGCTAGAGCAGAGGGAAAAGGAGGAGGAGGCACCTAGCATTAAAGAAGCAGAGGAGGAAAAAGACATACTGTTGCTGTCAAAACCTACCGCTTCTACCAATCCACTGGGTGTTATTCGGGGCTCTGCTGTCCAAGATGACCAACAACAACAAAAACCTGCCAAGGAACTTGCGCCAGAACCTTTTCCAGATAATTACACTGATCATTCCATGATAGAGAAAGAGAGGGAGGAGGAGGAGTTGCCAAAGGAAAAAAAGAGCAGGTTTGGATTTTTTGGCAGAAAAAGGAATGAGGGTGAGCGTGGTAAGAAACAACGAGACAAAAAAGAGAATCAACACTCAGAAGAACGAAAGCAGACGGGGATGTTAGATGATGAGCAGGAACTAAAGG
The DNA here is from genome assembly GCA_045809625.1 of Nitrososphaera sp. Classification (GTDB taxonomy): domain Archaea; phylum Thermoproteota; class Nitrososphaeria; order Nitrososphaerales; family Nitrososphaeraceae; genus Nitrososphaera. The sequence goes on from JBJMEA010000140.1 coordinate 8,988, forward strand.
ATGAGGAGCGAAATCTAAAGCAAGAAGAGACGCAAACTGATGACAAGGAAGAGAACGTGCAACAAAAGAAGGACACAAAAGAGGTAGAGGAAGAAAAGGTAATCTATCTAACAGATGAAGACATTGAAGACCTCCTCAAGTAAAAGAGATATCTTAAGCATAGCTGACCTGAGCACAGAAGAGATTAGCACCATCATTATGCTTGCGCTCAAGCTCAAGCGTGAGCACAAGAGTGGCAAAGCTCGGCCAGTATTACGCGGAAAAATGCTTGGCATGATATTTCAAAAACCGTCAACGCGAACCAGAGTGAGCTTTGAAGTCGGCATGCATCAGTTAGGAGGAGGATCAGTTTACCTTAGTGCAAACGATATCCAACTGTCGCGAGGTGAAACTATTGAAGACACTGCTAAAACTCTTTCACTTTATTTGGATTGCATAATGGCAAGAGTCTATAGTCACAGAGATGTTCAGACCCTCGCTGAATACGCTTCGGTGCCAGTCATAAACGGCCTTTCAGACTCGTTTCACCCGTGCCAAGTTTTAGCAGATCTTATGACAATACAGGAACAGAAGAAGCAACTAAAGGGGTTACAACTTGCTTGGCTTGGAGATGGGGACAACGTATGCAATGACCTTATGCTTGGATGCGCAAAGACAGGAGTAAGCATGACTGTGGCTTGTCCAAAGGGCTACGAGCCATCAAAAGAGATTGTGGCTCTTGCCAAGGCCGAAGGAGAAAAGACAGGAGTAAATATCACTTTAACCGAAGATGCAACTTTGGCGGTAAAAGATGCAGATATTATAGCCACGGACACTTTCATCTCAATAGGTAAGGAGGCTGAACGTTCCGCGAGGGAATCGACATTTCTCCCAAGCTATCAAGTGAATATTGATACTATGAAGCTTGCAAAAAGGAATGTAATATTCATGCATTGCTTGCCTGCAAAGCGTGGCATGGAGGTAACTGCTGAAGTTATTGACGGTAAATGGTCCGTCGTTTGGGAAGAAGCTGAAAACAGATTGCATACGCAAAAGGCTCTGCTTTACCTTCTGATTAAGTCAAAGCTGTAGTTATTGTTTTGCAGAAGCTCTTTTGCGCCTGCTGTACCAGAAAACAACACCTGCAATTATTGCGGCAATAAATATTAACGAAATGATCGTAAATGCGGATGATGCCTGCTCTGAAAACTTGCTCCAAGCTTCGCCGAGATAAAATCCAGCGAGCGTCAAGATAATGCACCACAAAAGCGAGCCGGCAAAAGTATAGACCATAAACTTTACGAGGTTCATCTGACCGATCCCAGCAGGAATTGAGATAATCTCTCGAACCCCCGGAATCATCCTTGCAGTCAATACTGCAATTGATCCATATCTTTCAAACCACTTCTCAGCTTTTTCAATCTCTTGTTCGCTTATCCTAACCCGTTTGCCAAAGCGCATGATTGCCATCCTTCCGACTTTGGCAGATACAAAGTAGATCAATACTGCACCTGCAGTCGAGCCAAGTGCACCCATGGTTGCCATGCCAAGTACGCTTTCAAGTCCAAGGCCTCTACTTTGGACCGTAAACCCAACGAGTGGAAATATGACTTCGCTTGGAATAGGAGGAAAAATAACTTCAAGGAATGCTGCTGCGAATACTGCAGGATAGCCGTATTGTCCTATAAGGCCCGTGATCGCGTCAATTATACCACTTAAAAATCCTGCTGACGCAAATGCCAAAAGGATGGTAGCGGCCATTGCTACTGTCTTCTATTGATATAGGGCATATATTTTGTGTACATCATACATGATATCGTCAATTCTCCTGCCCTCCCCTCCCCCCGTGGTGCCTGCCTAGTTATAACCGCCTTTAAGCCGATTAAATTATTGACCTGCAAAAACCTATGCATTAGACTCGTTCCAGATGGAGGTAGGGTACAAAATCCATATCAGAAAGGATTAAGATACTGTCGCAGATGCGAAGTGTATTTCAAATGCAACGATAGCCACTGCATCTGTTGCGGGCTCCACCTTCGATTTACCCCGGTGCACCCTCTTGCTAAGGGGCGACACTGAGTTCGTATAGAGGCGAGAAAGAGATGGTGAATGCGCGGTCTAATAAAATCGCTTCTCTGTTAATCTGGCCTACGCAAAGGACTTTTGTTTACCAAAAAATAAAATAGACTTCATTGTACAGTCTCGCTAGTCGACGGAGTCAGTGAAATTAAAATAGTCCACAATTACAGCTTGATGCGTATGGCAAAGGTAATGGTCGGTAAAGCGTCAGACATCGGAGAAGGAAAGATGACACATATCACTGCGGGAGGAAAGGAGATTCTCATAGCAAACATAAAAGGTCAGTACTACGCTACTGGCAATACTTGCACCCACGCTGGCGCCGAGCTTCATGAAGGTGAGCTCGATGGAAAGGAGCTAACCTGTCCTTTGCATCGGGCCAAATGGGACGTAACATCGGGCAGTTTACTCTGGTTCCCACAAAAGCTGCGCGAGATTGGCCATTATAATGTAACAATTGATAACGGTACAATCTACGTAGAGGTATAGTTTACCCATACGTTGCCTCTTGAATAAAAAAGGCCTTGTGTAGTATCTTTTAAGGTCTCTCCTCAAACCATCATGGCAAATTGACCCTAAAAGAGCATTCGTTGATACAGCAACAGCAACACATATACCTCATAGACACATTCAGGATGAAGCGATATCGCACTGTTTTCTGACGCGTCAGTATGTCTGCCGATGTTATATATTCGCTATTTCAAATTGCCATACCTAAGTCCTATTGAGCGATGGCTTATCTACTTGACAAACCTGAATGTTTTGTCTACGACCTCGATTGTGATGAGGGTTTATGTCAAACGGAACCGCAATAATAATCGCATAGGGGCACTCCTCTTGGAGTTCTGTTTTTAAGATTTACTGTCTGTGGACAAATATAGATGGACGATACCTAAACAGATGAAAAAGAGTTAGGGAATATTCTATTTCTACTGGCAACAATGCTGAGCTCAAATTTGATTTTTATTAGCGCAAGTAATGAAATGACATAACATTGGAATTACTTGATTTCTTGTCATCTCTGCCACAGTCAGTGCTCTCAGGAGAGAGCACTTCGCTTACCGATAACGTAGTCAGGAAGATATTCCATTTTGCCAAATTAAAAAAGACCGATGTATTTTGCCACCTCGGCTGCGGAGAAGGCAACGCTGTAGCTATTGCCGCAAAAGAATTTGGTGTCAAAAGATCAATTGGTGTCGAAGTTGACAAGTCTGTCGCCACCCAGGCCTGCAAGAGAGTTGAGGGCATTACGAATACTTTTATAATAAATGAAGATGTCCGCAATACTCATATTTCTGATGCAACGGTCATGTTATTTTGGTTCAATGATCCTGACATTGTCAATGCTATGACTAAACGATTTGGAAAAGAACTAAGAGATGGTGCAAAGGTAATAACTATATGGGCTCCACTTGGCATGACAATTCCGCACAAAGTTGAGTTTCCTTTTTTGATTAATAAAAAGCCATTTACACGTGCGAGAACCATAAGGGAACAGATAAAGTCAATCTATGGAACCAACTGCATCGACTTTACCGCATCATGGCTACTCGCACAAAAATATATTGACGCCCTTGAAGCCACTCCAAGCGAGTACAGACGGTTCGTAAATATACTGCAGAGCATGGTCATTTGGATAAATGCATGGAACATGAATGTTTCATGCGAAGATGAAATTCCACCACCAGTACAGACGTATCTTGGGATACTTAAAACATTCTTCAGCATAGACATGTCTAGCATGATAACAAAAAAAGAGCAAAAATAATAATTTTTCATAGTTGCTTCATGATGACCTGATCTAAACTATAGACTTGATTAATAATATCTATTGCAAGCGAGAGCACCTCTCTCTCCCCCATACGTATGGCCCAACGTAGGTTAGCATTATTAACTGAAATGTAATCTAGAATGATGGGCTAAAACTTTGGTGTTGTAGTGAAAGTGAGGAGAAATAATAGAAATAAAAGATTATTGAGTTCAGAGGCTGAAGCTTCACTTTCTTTGATCGTCGCTAGAATTGTATATGGTATAAACTGGTTCAATATATCTTCGATATTTCCACTCATTGTATTGGAATTTAATACGGATGTATCTTTGCTTGGTTCTATCTCTGCATCGTTTTTCATCGGAATAGGACTATTCCAAATTCCTGCCGGAATATTTGCTGCGAGATTTAATCCAAGTGTATCTGCAATTTTAGGAATAACAATAGCTTCAGCTGCGGCTCTTCTCTCAGGATTGTCAGCTTCTCCATTGGAGCTAATCTTGCTTCGCTTCATGGTAGGGCTTGGAATGGCTTTCTTCTTTAGCTCTGCAGTAATTCTCATTGCGCGGTATGGTAAGAGAGGTTCTCCAGGGTTTTCCATAGGTATTATGAACTCTGCTCATTCGATGGGTGGGATTATTGGCATTTTTGGGTGGATAGTCATTGCACAAATCGTTGGGTGGAGGATTAGCCTAATCGTGAGTGGTGCGCTAGGTCTTGGCACTGCTCTATTCATGATTATTACGATCCCTGATACTAGAAATATAAGAGTTGGTGGCAGTATAGAGACAAGGAATAAGAAGGATTATCCTTATCAACAGATAAGAAAAGAGCAAAAATTCAAAATTTTTGATGCATTAAGAGTTCTATCAAACCGTACTCTAATCTATTTGGGCGTGGTTCTTATAGGCATTCAGTCTGCTTGGGCTACAGAGCTGACTTTCCTTGTCATATATCTTAGAAGCCTAGGGTTTTCGTCAGAACTTGTTGGGGTCATCGCAAGTCTTCCTTTGATCACTGCGATTTTTTCTGCTCCCTTAATTGGGCGATTTTATGACAAAACTAGGGATATGAGCAAAATGTTAATTATTTGTGGCGTAGGAACAAGCTTGGCTATAGCAGGACTATCCGTTCACAACCTCAATTTGATAATTGCCTCTGTTATCCTCACAGGTTTTTTTTCAGGCGGTGCATTCACTGTAGTTTATGAAACGGCTCGGACAGTGTCAGCGGATGGCGTGCTAACCACAAGAAAGAGCAAGGATACATCAATTTCTAATACAGATAAGAGTAATTCCGATAATATAAAAAATTACCTTCCAAGTGATTGGCCCTATTTTGATACATTGAGAATTGCTTGGGTAAATGGGTTATCCCTTATAGGAGTACTGTGGACACCTTTAGTATTTTCACATATTGTAAAAGAGGCCTCCTATGACATGGCTTGGATATTTTCTGCAGCTGTGACTGCATTATTCGTATTAGCTCCAATAAAATCCTTGAAGTGAAAATCTGAAGCTGCTATATTCATAGAGAATATTACTTTAGCCTTGCTCTTTTCTCTATCTTCTGCGGGTATTCTATTCCATCTATGGAAGAGCTTTAACTGGTTTGAATGACAAACCGTTAGCATACAGAGGATATAGAATCCAAGAAGAAGGGTCTAGCTAGAGAAATGAGATTTCTAAACATATCAGTTTTCCATACACTCAGGCAACGTGTCGTTGTGTTTTTTGCGGTATTCAATTACCAGCTGTTCTTGTACTTTGTCTGAAGCTGCTGTGATCGCATAACTAAACCTTTTTGCCTTGTTTCTACACGGATCTGATAAGCTTATCAGGATCGATTCTCTAAGGTTTTGGCCACTTCCAATAAACAAAATCTTCATGCCTGCATGTATCTTGTAAACTCCCTCGGATTCTATGACATTTCTGATGTTCTCGCTATTAAAATCTAGCCAAGGAGACCAGTTCAATTCGTTTACCGCTTCGTCACTCACACATTTGAATTTCTCATTTACTTCTTTAAATATTGCTATTTTATCACAATGCAATTTTGCTGATAGAGTAGAGTATTATAGACCATTCAGCATGTCGTAGCCATCCATCCACTGTTTTGAATGAATCCAAACACTATACATCTTTGAAGATGATGGCTATCTCCAATGTTTTAGTTCATGTTTGAGCCTACATAGGACGCAATAATATCGTTTAGGAATATCCTTTATTGTATCAGTTTTGGAATGATAGTAGCTGAAATACCCTATGTGACTAAAAGATATAAACTAGCATTCAAAAAACTTTCAAAATAACAAAATCAGCATGGCGGTTTGTTTGAGAGACAGAAGTAGAAGCCAAACATTTATGTTCAGGAACTTGTTTTGTCTGAAAGTAACAACTGATGACTATTCTTAGTAGAAACTCTGCCTCTATAGCCTGCATTGTATTCCTTTTCCTTGTAACAGGTACGTTACCGTATCTGCTTCCTCAGCTTCATTTTTTTAATGCTGCAGAAGCAGGAGAGCTAGCATGCGTGAACTATGACGAAGAGGAAAATACTATTAGCGTAAACTGCAATGCATCCTTTATAGATGTTGTTCAGACGATAAACGATCCCAATATAATTGAGAACCTAGGTAATGGTGAATATCTCCTAAACGCTAACCTGCAAGTGGTTGATGGTGTAACCTTTCAAATGACTTCAAATGCTGATGGCTTACAATATCTAAAGCTTGCTGGAGAAAATGGCATAATAGTTTATGGAACAATATTGATAGATGGTGTAAAGATAACATCATGGAATCCATCAGATGAGGATGTAATCCAACAGGATATGAATGGCACTATTCCTCGAGGCTACGTACAGTTTGCAGCAAGTGAAGGTTCCCAGATAACGAATTCTGAGTTTGGGTATATAGGCTATGTAGAACCAGGACGAAGAGGGTTTGACCTTTTTGGCGGTGGTGGACCTTCACATGATATGGTGATTAGAGGTAGCAAGTTTCATGATATGTGGATGGGATTTTACTCTAATGCAGCATACAATATTACAATAGACGGCAGTGAATATTACGAAAATATCAAGTACTCTTTAGATCCTCATACTCTGACTCACGACATGAAAATTACAAATAACTGGATACACAATAATCCAATTGGCCCAATTTGTTCTGATAGATGCTGGGACATTCTTATCGAAGGAAATCTGGTACAAGATACAACCAATGCTGCAATATTCTTCTCAAGAAATATGACTGATTCAATTGCCAGAAATAATCATGTCGTCAATGCACGCACTGGAATATTGTTATCCGAATCACCAAATAACCAGATTTATAATAATACAATAGAAGGGGCAACTAGAGAAGGGATTGGCTTGATAAACCCTGAACCAGCAGATGATGGAGTGACTGAAGGCAATTTGGTCTACAACAATATCATATCGAACTCTGACACAGGCATCAGAGTGACAAGAATCCAGAATAATATTGTAGAAAATACCACATTCTCGGGCATAGAATCAAGGGAGTACCGCCTATTAGGAGGATCAACTCTTACAATAAGAGGACAACATTTTGATAATGTCCTAATATCTGTAGCTGACTCAGAAGGAGGCGCTGTAGTAGAAGTTGTCGATTCGGGTACAATTCAGGTGACACAAGGGACCAGTGAGGATGAGGAGGAAGGCGACGAAGGAAATGGAGATGGAGGGGGCGAAGCACAGACATATAATACAAACAATGAGCCGTTCAGGATGACTTTGAGCGACGGTGATAGTATTACAGTAACATCGGCTACATCTCCTGCAGGGCTGGCCTAGCCTACCCAGTCGCTCGGTCTGCGATATGCTGTCTCTTTTTTCTATTTCTCTTTCTCTTTTGTTGTGATTTCTAATGCTTCATACCCAAAGATCACAACGTAGCAAGTCTTACAATTCGCGCACATTGGGACAAGACTCCTAGGGGATATCAAATCAGCATTTTGCTTACATATACGGCAGGAATAGTATGCGCTCGCTATTTCGCAGATGCTGGTGATAACATCATGCTAGATTATTTCCCCCCTTCTGTAGTAGCAGCGTTGACCTCGCTGATACTGCGTATAGCAAATATGAAAAAGAGAGAGAAACAATATTGGTCGTTAATTTAGTATGGATCTCAGTTAATAGGCCATAGTTAGCTGGCTTTATAATACATTTGCAATAGCGGGCATAATGAAGGGTGGAATGCTTGAAGAGAATTGCTGTATTATTAGCGATCATTTCTTTGAACTAGCACCTTCCTTGCTTGTAATCAGGAGCACACAGCTACTTGCCGCTGCAGCCGTTTCAAGCCATCAAGCTCTGAAAACAATTTATCAGATACATGGATGTCTTTTGTTTGCTTTAATAAAGCGCTCTTTTGTAGAAATATGAATTCGACTTTTTCAATATCCTCTTCAACAGATCTAACAGCGTCTATTTGCAGCTGAGAGGTCATATTCACTTCTGGCTTGTTTTCTTGATTAATTTGCATTTTAGGAAAGACATTCCTTCGTCGATTACTTGTTGTAACATACTTATCATAGATAGTGAATGGCGCTTCAGTTGGACTGTTATATTCTAGCCGGCACCTAGATGGAGGGAGTTTCGATATAGTACAAATAGAAAGGGAATCTTGACGACTGCTATACTACCTCGTCAAAAATGCAATATGAATGGTCACCAAAGCGTCGGATGCGATTGGGGAAAAAATTCATGAAATTGGACAAGAAGGTTTACTCATGATAAATACTCAAAACTACAGCGGTCACATAGAGTTATCCTATTAAACAAGTTCACTCTTAAGCCACATGAGGCGGGACAGTTCTTTAAGTTATTTGAACCCTTATCTAAGGCCACAGAACAACGACCTAGATTTACCTCAGATCAGATGTATATCCACCAGATATTGATTACTGTTCAACACTCTTTAACTATATATGTACCCCATTGAAGTCTGCAGACAACTTTAAATGTGCTTTCAATGGTTGAGTTTTGCTCAAGAATGCGCAACTTGCTCTGCCTGACCGGAAGTGTCTTATCATTATTCAAAAAAGTTTCAGGTCCAGCCATCGGTGGGCACTAGAATCTTCTTGACAAGTTTTGTTATAATGTCGCCTCTCTGCGGATCTAAGATTATGCTGCGATACATAGCGTTGATACAGCGACTGCAATTGTTGTTAGTAAGCAAATAAAATATTTACTCTCGGTATTCATTAGCAGATCTAGCTTCATTCCACAGCATTCACCATTATCCTATCAAATAGGATTCAGTTAAAAGAATCAACGCTGTCCTTGACAAATTGCACCCAGGTGATTTAAAAGCGATATGGATTTGTCATGGCTGCAAAATGAAATTTCTTTTTCACAGTGATATTGAAGACCACAGGCACCTCACAGGGCACTAAGTGATTGAAAAGGTGATGATATTCCTTTCACCAGTAAAGACGTAGTCATAATGTGATTCCTAGACACATCTTGTTTCTATTCTCTTTGTCATGTCGCCCTCCTCCTAAATTTAGTCGGTCATCATTCAATAAGACTCGATTGCCTTATCATGGCTTCAACTATAAGTCCATTATCCTTTTCTGCACATTCTCTTGCTGCTGTTTGCCTCCTTCTTTTCCTTTATCCTAAGATAAAGGAAAAAACGACTCCAATTGCGAACTTCAAATGACCTTGATTGACACGTCAAGACCAAAATCAGAGCAAAAGAAGTTGAACAAATAAGAAAAAAGAGCGAAGGAAAGGGGAATTTGTTTCTGTTTATTATGGCATGCTGTCCGGTTGTCGGTAGTTGATTGGTCGTGTTTTACGTTATGCCTGTATATTACAGAGGGCGCATGACAGGACAGCTATGAGACCAAGGTTTCCATCTAGAGCTTCACAGCCATTGCAGGGGGGTTGCTGCAAAGATTACTGTGGCAATGCCCCTTCGCGGCATTACCAAACATAAAATATAAAAAAGTTCTAAACGATTTTATGATGTTTTTGCTGCAGAGAGGTACGTTAGCTAGAATTGCTTCTAAAAAGATAAACAAATGACGAAGTTCCATAACTTTGATTTCTTGTGTTCACTGACGTTGCCTTAAGAAAGCAAACCTTATCCCTAGCAATAATGTCTTTTGTTCTTCTTCAGAAAGAACTAAAGACATGCCAAAACGTAGAACAGGAGTCATAAAGAGATAGTTTATGTCAGTATCGTTGAATTTTTCACGACCCGCTTTAGTCTCATTCCTTCAAGGTACCTTCTTTTTTGCATCCTTATCTGGCTTAAGATCCCTTTGACCGCATTCACTTTCCACTATTTGTCCATAATCATTGAGGCTAGGACCTGATTGTTGATCGGCAGGTGCCTTTGAGTTTCTATTGTAACTATATGCACTATTATATGTAATTTGTCGAATGCTTAAGGCTTGCTCTGAAGAGCGTAATAGAATTGAGGTTTCAGTTTAACCGATAAGCCGAGGAACAATAAGTGTGAAGATAACTAGAGCTGTGTATCTAGCACAACAGAAATCGAGCATATCTTTGACTGCTACCAACACTCCTGCAAAGAATGCCCTAGCTGCAACAAAGATTCCAATCTCAAATGCGATAAAGGCCCTACAATTGAAACTCCCTGCAATGCGATTATAATGACGAGCTAACTGTTCATTTTTGCTATTAGGTCAATGAACTTTGGAACAGTTCTTGCCCCAAGAAATATCGTGTCGCCTAAGAAGGCCAGAACTATGCCCACAGACGTTCCAATTTAAACAGAGGATAAACTTCCACCTGATGCAACTGATTGCAGTTCAGCAATATTGAGATGATAATGATGTCTTCAATTATTGCAACGCCTAAAATCAATGTGGCAACTCCTTAGTTTGGCAATTTCATCTCTTTCAGTACGCGCGACACGATCACTCTGCTAGTTACTGATATTGCTACCTCAACAAACAGGCTATCGCAGAACTAGAATCCTAACAACTGGCCAGCACCAATCGCTGCGAGGAAATACCTCTTGCTTCTGTCGCGGCTATGGTTGATGCCTTTTAGCCAATTTGTCTCAGCTTTGCAACTGGAAGCTCCATTCCTACAACAAACAAAAGTAGGATAACACCCATTTCTGCAAAAAGCTCCAGTGTATCAGTTTAGGAAATGAGATAAAAGCTGGAGTATGTGGTCCTACTATCATGCCAGCTATGATATAGGCAATCACCATGGATTGTTTAGCCTGTGTGAAACAAACGCCATGTCAGTTGCAGCTATCATAATAATTGCAAAATCAGGACAATCGGTTCAAAAGCCTGAAGAAATATAGTACAAGATCGCGTGGAACTTTATATCAGTATTTTGAGCATTATTTGAAATTAGAAATAATATTATAGACACCTTGAGACGCTAACGCTAAAGCCAGCGTAGCGGAGTTTAGTATAGCTTAGGTGGAATTAGCTATCTAGAATAATTCAAGGGAAGACAATCTACATGTGTCTCTCTATGAGATATATCTGTGATACTTCCTCGGATATACGTACAAGCTAAACGACAGAAATTAGAAAGAATGCTTGTGATGTTTTGTTGAGGCTCAATCCTTACAAGTTCCTAACTAATAGGAACAATCAAGAGCCGAATTTGTTTTATTCACTAATTGATGCCTTTTCACTTAGAATGCCTTTCATGAGTAACAAGAGTTAAAAGAGCGGCATTCTTAGCCGCCAACTCGGCTGTTATAGAGCTGTAATCAGAACTTCCTATTATAATTACGTCGTCTTGCTTTGGCTTTAGTTTTTCAATAAGGAGCTTTCGTATTGCTGGCTCTTCCCTTAAAGGATCTCGATGTATGTTTGTAGGCATCACCAGTTTCTTGTCGATATAGAGTAGAGTGGTAGCTCCTGTGCCATTCATTTTGATAGCAGCATCTCTTTGTTCAATTCCAGATTTTACGACATAGCTTAGATTTTTTAATAGTACTGCATGATTGAATTTCCCCAAAGCTACCAAACACTTTGGAAGGCTCGTCTCAGAAGGAATAGAGCAAGTAAGTTGATAGCATATATTTATTCCCTTAGGAGTCATTTTTGTTCCGCCATTGGATGTTGTGATTAGACCATCAATTTTCATATGTTTGATAAGGGTCTTGATAGTTCCTTCTCCAAGTACCAACTCTCTGCACAGCATAGCTCTGCTTACTCTTCGATTGTCTTTCATCAGCTGCAATGTTTTGAAAACATGCACGTCACTAAAAGAAAGCATTCTACTTGGTGCATATCTTTTGGCTACATTCGTTATGGCCTTTACAAATGTATGCATTTCGTCTTGCACTTCTTGGCTGAGACATACATATAAGGAGTTGGATAATCTAACCAACAATTTAAATAGATGGCGACCTATTGGACGCTTTAATGTCAACTATAAACGAAATGATGCAAATAACCAAAGGCCCCAGTAGCGTCCCAAAGATTGCTGTGGGCATATTATTAGGGGTACTGCTGATTGGAATCTTCATGGTCGGTTTTGACCAAGGACACCTATTTAGCATGGCTCAAGGCCAGCAAGCATTTGACAACATGTGGATGCACGAATTCTTTCACGATATGAGACATGCAGCAGGGTTCCCATGCCACTAAAAAGTGAATGAAGGAAATTGAAGACAATAACGTTCATTGCAATAACCCTCATTGCAGGTGCTATTGCGGGTTTCCTTCTTGCTGTCCTAAATCAGGGGATAGTTGAGCCATATATTGAACAGGGTATAAACATTGAAAACCAGAATGCAATCGCACAGGGAGAGGTTATCAATCCACAGGAATTCAACGATTATAGACTCTGGCAAAAGAGCGGAGAAATAGCGGCAGGCGCGACCTTGGGAGTGTCATTGGGGGCGCTATTTGGAGTGGTATTTGCATACACTCGCAATTCAATTCCAGGTTCAAACAACAAGAAAAAGGCACTGATATTGGCGGGTATAATGCTACTTGTAATTTACATTGTTCCAGCTTTAAAGTATCCTGCAAATCCACCAGCAGTCGGCGACCCAGAGACGATATATTACAGAGAATCGCTGTATATCGCAATACTCACAATATCAGGTTTTAGTGCCCTAGGATTAGCATTCCTATACAGAAAGCTTGGAGACAAAAAAGCTAAACAGATACTAGTTCCACTTCTATACATAGCAATAATTGGGACCGCGTTTATGGTGTTGCCGCCCAACCCAGATGAAAATACAGCACCAGTGAACTTAGTTATGGGCTTTAGAACAGCAAGTGCATTGACCATGAGCCTATTCTGGGGATTGCTAGGCTTGATTCTTGGGACATTATGGGACAAGACTAAGCCGCATGAAACAGCTAGGATTGCGACTGTCTAACTGCAGTGCTCTACCCTAATTCCTTCCTCTTTACTCCCATTCAGATTTTTTGTCGTTCTTGTGATGAATAGGTTAGTTTTGTTTTCATCTGATCTTTCCTACTGTATATTTGAAGAAATGTCATATTCTTTTCAGTTGTCTTGAATGATCGAGTCTCTATATCATAGCAAATTAATTCCCTTTCACTTAAAAACGCCAGATGCTCTTTCAGTTGGTTTATAGCTAAGATTTGCCTTATTCATTATCTTGGTCTTTCTAACTCCTCTACAACATGCAAGTTCTAGAATCAGGCCTGTTATTTCCATTCTGCTCCGGTGTTTCATGTCGATTTCTTATCTTATATAAGGAAATATCCAAGCTCTAACTAGGTCTTAAATACTATTCTAAAAGCATGATAGTAATTTAGACGACTATATACAACAATAATGAAAAGAGATATTATTTCTTGTTCCTTGCTTACATGGCTAGATTTGCAGCCTTTGGTCGCCTTCTTCTTCCCCTTTCATTATACCACCTAACTTACCATATAGTTCAAGAAGTCGTTAATCTATGAAATGCAATGTGAGATATGGCAGACCAACAACAACAGCATCTGGAACAATACAAAAAGAATGTAATGGCCTTCTAGAAGCTGATGTTCAATCAGAATAGTCCTTCCGAAGCTATCAAGAAATATGTTGGGGACGTTTATCTTCAGCACAACCCAACAGTAGCCGACGGCAAAGAGGCGTTCATTAACTATTTTAAGAGGATGGCAAAAGAATACCCCGGCAAGCGTGTTCACTTCAAGCGGGTGGTAGCAGAGGGAAATTATGTAGTGTTACACTGTTATCAGGAGTGGCCAGAAGACAGTAGTGATTGGGCTGGCATCGACATTTTTCGTCTAGATGAGAATGGCAAGATTATTGAGCATTGGGATGTTCTACAGAGGATACCAAAGAAAAGTGCCAATGATAATACAATGTTTTGATTAGGCTGTGTTACCATACTGAGTTCTTAAATTCTCTCTCCAATAACTCCATACAGCGTTCGGCCTTAATCTTGTCTCCATCAGCCATCGCTCTGCTATACATATTGTATAGTGCAAAGTCTCTAGTCCAATTCCTGCTTTTTGCTAGCTCGTCGGCTTCTTTCAACAAGGTGCTGCTGCTTTTGTTGCTGCTGTTGCTGTTAGCATTATTATTGCTACTATCATTACGGTTGTCAACGGTGTTACTGTTCATCTCTTCTTGAATTGTCTCCATGCTTTTTCGAAGAATTTTGGAAAAGCCATGACGCTCCATCTCTCTCCTCTGCAAATAGTTCCGATACCATTTTGCATCGACCGTAAACTTCCAAATCTCAAACATTGGCTTTGTAGGTATGTGGAGAAAACTCAGAAGTATTCCCTTTTTTTGGTCTGAGCTTAGGCACTTTTGCGCGTTTACAGTATCTGTTCAAGGGCTTAAGAAATAATAGATTGAAAAAATGGTGGTGCTAGTACATGCCCGGTGAAAGATAGTATGACAACTTTATGAGATTCTTCGGAAGAATTTGGAAGTGACATAAAGCTCAGATTCTGCTAAAGGTCCAGTCAAGAGTCGCTATTGCAATATCTATTGCAGGCAGGCGTTTCATTGTAGGACTTGTCTATAAGATAAGCTTTCAATAAATCAACCAATTGATAACTCTGTTATAATTCTCACAAGAAGAATAATGAATTTAATGTAAGAACATCCATGTTTTATAATATCCTTGGCTTATCTTGAAACTGTGACCTGGTTGTCATCATGCTCTTATCTTCCTATGCAGCCACTAACAAACGGAGCAGATAAAAGCAAATTTATTGCTCATGCTGTAAGAATGTGAGAACTTTCACCAACCAAATACATTACGTTGGGATAAGGAGCATTTCTGGGCTAAACCAATAGGAACCTCGCGGACGGATGATTATTATTTTCCTGGCGAGTAAAATTTTTTGTTTGTTCTTTGCTCGCATCGAATAGCGCTCGTAGTCAGGGTATACGTTGAGATGTTACTTGGCACAATACGATTTGTAGTCGCTCAGCTGTTTTTTACATACACTGTGCACTTTACATAATTGCTTGATGCTGTCAGACCTATTCGATAATACTGTTATGTCGATGTAGATGTGTGTCGATGGAGATGTCAACTATTAGCCATGATAATGCAATTAAAAAACTCAACCATAAACAATAATAGAGACGTTTTGGTGAAAGCGACATTAAATGACAATGACAAACACAACTCTAATCCAAAGGGTTTGAAAAAACTAATCGCAATACCTCTGACGCTGGCTTTTGACATCACTACTATAGCTGGAATCTCAATGATGTATTCGGTCGAAGCGACATTGCATTCATCTACAGCTGGATTCATGCAAGTTGCAAACGAATGACAGGAACCTCAATACATCACTTTTAATAGCCTAGATGAATGCCCTCAATTTGTCAAGGACAATCCAGACCTTGGACTTTCTTATAGCAATTGCCACAAAGATTCTCCTCCAGAAAAACAAGATGCAGAAGGGTTAGAATCAGTTATTTTCCTGTTACTTCTTGTCTCTGACTTTGTTTAAGGCTCTAGATAGAGTTGGTAAGATGTATTCATCTAATGTTATAACTGCAAACCAAGCATACTGCTATAATTGCCGTAACCTAAGGCTCACTTCGAGGCTAACCCAAGTTTGAGTTAACGACAAAAATAGAATAACCTATTTCTGACTAACACGCAAAAACGATGCCCATTTTCTACATCAATTAATGGGGCAGAATCATAATAATAGAGGTATGATAATAAGACAAGCATATGCCTCCCCGCGATGAGCTATGACCATTAATCATCCTGATCTCTATCAATCGCTACCATGACAGGCAAATAGCAAAAATAGCGATCTCTCGGAGGTTCAGCAAATACAAGTAGTGTCAATTGCAAACATAAAATTTTAACAACATGCAGTGGGTACAATACTAGTACCGACATATGCCACTACTATCACTACGGCTACCACCACCAACACGACACCTTTTAAGGACATTGTAAATCGACAGACACCATCAGAAGAAAGTGAACAAGTCTAGAAAATGAGTACAGACTATAAAGAAGAAATGGGCATCAAGGACCATTCTTTAAGATTTAGATTTTTAGTAGAAATAGTTGGCACATTTATTCTAGTTTATGCAATTTGCTCTGCAGGCACAGTTTACGCCGATAGGGGCCAATTAGGCATAATTGGCATAGGTTTAGTTCATGCTCTTGTATTAAGAGCAATCGTTTATGCAATTGGCTATCGTTCTGGTGCTCAAGTTAACCCTGCTGTTACAATAGGCTTATTGGTTGCTAGAAAGATTAAAGGTAAAGAAGCAGCAGTCTATATCATAGCACAGCTCATTGGTGCAGCAATTGCTGCTGTTGTTGTTGTTGTATATTCAATATTTGGCTCTGCGATGTCTGCAAGTGTCACACTACCCTTAGAAGATAACGTTGTTAGAGCACTCATATTGGAAACAGTAATGACATTTACTTTGGTTTATGTTGTGTTAGCTACAACTACTTCAAAGAACTTTAAAATCGTCCCATTAGCAGGAGTAGCAATAGGATTTACGCTTGGATTTAATGTTATTTTTGGTGCTGCCATAACTGGTGGTTCATTGAATCCCGCTCGTTCATTTGGGCCCGCATTGATTATGGGAAATTTTAACTATAATTGGATTTACTGGGTAGCACCAATCATAGGAGGGTTAATTGCAGCGGGAGTGTATAGAGCATTAAATAAAGATACGGACCTTCCAGCCGATGAACAAATAAAGCGATAAATAATAAAGAATAGTGAGAATCAACAATTCTATTGTTCTTCTTTACCAGATTCCAGTGCCTTTGTTAGTTCATAGTGAAAATACCATTCTCTTTGTCATATCAAGCCTTGGTGATAGTACAGATGATTTCTCTCCTTTTCCTTTGTCACTTCAGGGAGTTGCAAAAGATGTCGGCAGCGGGTCAACCAAGCAATTTTCTCAGCTGTCGCGGCTTTCGCTACTAACGCTATTATTCATTCTTGTCGTCATCATCATGAAATATTTCAAAAACATGAATATCTAGTCCACGATTGCTGCAATCAATTTGATTATCATAATTTATCATTTTGATTTTATTTGAATCTTATACAATATAGCGACAAAGTAGTGTATTTTATACTGTTGCATTTTTAGAAGCTTTGGTCGACGCCAAGCTGCTCGGCCATCTCTGTTTGTGTCGTGTTAGCAATAGCTACGAAGGGAGCTACTCGCCTCCTGCGCTCTTCAATTTCAAAATTATGGTTGGATGTGTTCAAAATATGGTATTGGATCATCCGAAATAAGGATTATGAGAGGATGGGGAGGCTGTGAGGAAGTCAGCTTACAAGAAGAGGAATATCAAACAATATATTCTCAAAAACTTATTCCTCATTGGTTTATTGAAGGTACGATGACATAGCTTTCATTCTTCTTTTCTTTCATTTCGAGAGAAATTGCAAAGATGCAGGGTTCTCCCCCTAGGATGAGAAAATAACTCCTAATACTGCCATCAGTATTGCCGCAGTTTAACACCGCTTAGCGATTTTGCAAGCTATAGAATGTCAGCTAAAAGCGAAATACAAGCGGTAAGCTATCTAGCAATCACTCTTGTGCAGAGTGCCTGCCAGATAACATTTTATAGAGAACAATTAACGCATAACCTTTTTTGCTCTTGTAATACACTTTAAATTCTAGGCAGCATAAAATGCAATCATCACCATTACTAGCTTCACGAGCCAGAATGATAAGGCTAGCGACAGCAGCCGCCATGATTATGGGTATTCTCTTGGCTGCAAACAACGTTACGGCAGCAAATGCACAACAACAAGAGCAGCAGACGACGACTACAACAAAGATAGAGAAAGTTTGGGAAACAGCAACAGGATTGAAAACTCCGGAATCTGTTATTTATGAGCCTAATGAAAATATGCTGTTTGTTTCAAATGTTGATGGACAACCTGACGGCAAGGATAATCAAGGATTCATTTCTAAGGTTTCACCTCTAAATGGTAGCATTATCGAATTGAATTGGGTAACTGGTTTGAATGCTCCGAAAGGAATGACTATTATCAATAATAATACTAATACTACTAATAATACACTTCTATATGTATCAGATATAACAGACCTTGTCGAGATAGATGCCAATAATGGCAAAATAATTAATCGCTATAATGCGCCAGGAAGCGCTTTTCTTAATGATGTTGCATCAGATAATCAAGGGTA
>JBJMEA010000141.1:0-37298 GCA_045809625.1 Nitrososphaera sp.
TACAAAATCATATAGAACAACCCGCTAGACTCACATATCCTCTAATTCCTCCCCCTCCTCTCCCTCCGTTCAGTGCTTGCTGCTATTTATCGCAGAACCATCATCAAAGTTCATCAGTGGAGATTAGAATGGTGGCAGCAATAGTAGGAATAGCGTTGGCAGTGGTGATGATCTATGGGTAATGAGAATCCTGTAGACAGCCAATTAATAGACATCATTAATGCCTTTCAAAACAGCATCAAAGCATCACTTGATACAATACTCCAAACTGACTCTCAAGAATTAGCCGAAATCTCACCACAAGACTTTATTTTTAATTACTGTTCAACGCCAGTAGAGCTGATGGATATTCGAATTCTTGGACTGGAAATACGAAAAGAGGTACAGTTACAGTTCTTTAACCTGCCTAAACGAAAAGTGAAGAAGTTTGTCCCGATAACAACAATGAGAGATATACGTGATACAGGACGACGATTTCAAATTATATTACAGGGGCAATCTTCTACAATCGAATTTAAGGCTATACTTATTTTCATCGTACAAGGTTCCAGAAGGCTTGAAGTCGAGGACATAAAAATAGACAATGTCAAAATGCTCAAACATAGTTCAAAGACTCCGATCTCCAAGGTTAACAGACTCCAAGCTTTCTTTAAGCCTGTCGCTCAGTCATCTGTTGCTAGTCTTATGGTCGAAGGTATCAGGAGAATGTTATCTGGTTAAGGTATTCTTTATCTTTTCAAGTATATCTCTTTCTTTGCCTTCGATGTAAGCTTGTTATTAACTGCAATAGGCTTTTCTCAAAGAGAGAAACATATGGCCAAAACACATCATGTAGTTAGTGGGCCCAAGGGGCTTCATGCCGATATCGGTTCTTTGAAAAGGTTCAGAATTGAAAGACATCTGGTAGCTAAAAGGCTTTTGTTATTAAGTG
This sequence comes from Nitrososphaera sp., assembly GCA_045809625.1. Lineage (GTDB taxonomy): Archaea > Thermoproteota > Nitrososphaeria > Nitrososphaerales > Nitrososphaeraceae > Nitrososphaera. Next base: position 932 of record JBJMEA010000141.1, read on the forward strand.
GGCCCCTCGGGACTAGCAATGATATCGCTTCAAAAAGGGGAATCCTTGCTAGTCTTTGATACAACAGGAAGCTAAAAAGATTTCTGCAACTTAATGCCAAGGAATTTTGATAAAAATTCATTTGAATCCAACAATAAAATTTGTACTTTTGTTCGGGTTATCGGAGAATAGCTAGCATTGGAATACTTCATACCAAGATGTTCGTGACAGGCATGATCGGTTCGCCAATATCTAGACAGATACATTCTCACGAGGATGCAAAGCTACAGAGGCCTTGCAATCGGCCACCAATGTGAAGGATTTGGTAGATCAGAGCTCCACGTCTAGAACGGTTCAGTAATAACTAGATTGAACTAATAAGAATAAGAATAGCCTGGTGAAACAAATGAAGGATTTGTGAAAGCATTTATCCGGAAGTACAATTCTGATGGTAATGAGAAGTGCACGCGGCAGTTTGGGACGTCAGGCATTGATGCAGCTTCTGGAGTCTCCGCTGACTCGTCAGGCGGTGTGTATGTGGCTGGCGAGACCGATGGTATATTTCCGGGTCAGACAAGTGAAGAAGAAACAGATGCATTTTTAGCCAAGTTTGCAATTGACCATGACCATGGAGATAAGAAGAAGAAGGATCATGATCACGATGCAAAAAAGAAACGCTAGCTGTTTTTCCCTTCGAACTTGAGTCCTTTTTGAAGATTCTTCTCCATGAATCACTGTACTTATAGTAGGCTTTAAAGCCTAAATTCTGTTCTTCGGATTTGAATGAATTATTATCTAAATACCGACGAGCTCACTACCAAGTTATGTATGAAGCTGGGTTATACTCTAAATCTCTCTAGGCTAAGCATCAAAAACACTAATAGCATGCGTAGAGGATTAATTAGACAGTCGTGCATACTAGCATCTTGTGGGTAATTTAAGAGGCACGTATGTATATGACAGAATTAAAACTCACAACAAACGATAATGGTAAAACAGTTGAAGTACAGGTTGGGGAATTTGTGGTAATAGAATTGCCAGAAAATCCAACTACGGGTTATGTCTGGACCCTTTCTGTGAAGGAAGGAACAGGCACCACCTCTCTCAGTAATTCTAGGTATACTGCAGCAAACGACTCAGGTATGGGCGGTGGAGGAATGAGAACGTTCATCGTTAAAGTTCAATCTGCTGGCATTGCGACAATCGATATCAAGCTCAGACGTCAATGGGAGCCTGAAAGTGCAGCAATAGATAGATTCAATGTTGTCATCAAAGTGCCATGATGGAAAGCCGTGTCCTGCTTTTTTCTCACGATTCCTTTGCAATCTACATACATCACATCATCGAGATTAGAAAGCATGACTGACACAGGCGAGCGATGGGATATTATGGACACCAAAAAAGCTATTTCGAGAAGTTCTTATAGATGAGACTCATTAAGATTAACAATTTTTATGGTTCTGTTGAATCTTTCGGTGACATAAAACCGTTGTAATCCCGTGTCGAAATTCCCGTGACAGCCGCAAAAGCTAGAGCTCACTTAGGTGCCTATACCTATGACAATGATGAAAGCAATAATTGAGTGTAAGTATGAGTTTTTTAGCTGCCTAAATGCAACCTACAAATGTAAACAATTCAAATACTGCAAAGGATGCTCTCAGTGGATCAACCCAGGCGACCAGGTATATTATAATAATAATTCTTCTCCTCGGGATGACAGAAAAAAAGAAGTGGCTCTATTAGTCACACGCTGTCCAACATGCAAGAGGAAGCTCAAAACGAAATCTAGAAGTCTTAAATCAAAGGAGAGACTCGCCAAATTACTAGATAATAGTGAAAAGGTTCTAGGAAGAACGAGAAGAAGAGAGATCTTGTGTGTGTTTTATTATTATGACGAACCGCAAATAGATCGGAAAAATGTCATAAAGGAACTACTGCTGTTATTATTATTGTGGAGATGGATAGAGCACAGACGAAGACCTTAAGCCGCTAGAAACAAGAGCTCCAAACTCTAATATGTTCCTGTATAATATCAGAATAATCTATACTATAGAAATAGGAACATATTGGAGTTAGATATGTTTTAGAAACTCGTCGAGATGCCAGCTCGAGCTTGTCTGCGTCTCGGCGCATATTGCTCAGAAGTATTGAATTTATTGAAGTAATAATATAATCATCGCACAGAGAATAACAATGACAAGTCCAGAAGAAGAGGAGGACGTCGATGAAGAAGAAGATCAAAGACTAACTGATGAGGAAATGGAAAGAGGACTTGAGATCTATAATAAAGAAAATCCAGAACAATATAGAGCCTTATGGGAAGGTAAGATAAACGGTGACGATATCATATCGAGGATCTTTGTAGATGTAAAACAAAGAGGTGAAGATATCAAAGAAGAAGGTAAAACCAAAGGACTCAACAAGAAGCAGACTGATCTACTGTATGCAGATAGGACATTAGAGGAGTTCAAGCACAAATTGCTCGCAGCGCGTGCAGTGTACCAACAAGAGAGGAATAACAACTAACTAACCGTCCCCCAACAAACGAGGCAGGTAGACTGCTAGCAGAAGAAAGATTAAAGGCACAAAGACAGGCTATACGCGGCATTAAGGATAGTATCAAGGTTATGGAAGAAATAATGAGAGATATAGAAGAAGGAAGAAGAACGAAAGGCAAAGAAAGAAGAAACAAGGGGGACGTCATGCCATGAATGTGGCGCTCCATCTCTTTGCTATAATTTCGCTGATAATGTGATCTGCATTGGCTCTATTTTCTATAATTTCTTTAGCGACTGACTCGTTAGAATCTTTATTTTGATCCATTCACACGATACAACTCTGGTTCTATTGCATAACACGAGCTAAATAATGATGATGTTAATGATTTACAATACCTTAACGATTACGACTGTCTTGAAAAGTGCATGATATGCTGGGCTAGAGTAATCAAAGATAAGAATAATCGAATACGGCAGGTCTATGTCTGTTCAATCTTTAACTTTATTCTTATCGACAAACAATCCAATTAGCATTAGTGAGTTGTCACAATTAAATAAAATCTTGTGTCAAAAGCTGCTCTTTAGTTAACCTTGCAGGCAATATTGCGCCGGGTTTGGCCTTATAAGCTGGAACTCCTACACCTACTGCAATCATGGTACTTTTACTACTTGCATGAGGAGAAAGGAATTCTGTTACTGCATCGTCAAAGAATGTTGAGCCCGAAGCACCTATTCCGATAGCATAAGCACTGAGATATATTCTTCCAGCGATGACTCCCGCTTCAAACTGAGAAGCTCTATAACCTCTATTGCCCAAGGAATTCAGAACAGACTGCAAATTTGTCATCAAAAAGAAAACAACACTAGCATCTCTGAAAAGAGATTGGCCTAAACATAGATAGCCGGATATATTCCTCGAGTTTGTTATTTCTTTAACCTTATCTATAGATGTATTTGGGTTAGTAGCAGAAGCGTTATGCCTATAATAATAGGCTCCTGGCTTGAGACCCTCAACAGCATTAGCTATAAAATAAATATCAATAAGGGAATCCTCGCTTTTGAAAAAATCCATTGGTATTCCTCTTGTAGAAAAGTATAGTATTGCTTTTAGAGCTGAAAATGAAATAGCGGTCCTTGCAAACTCCCTAGAGGACCCACGCCATAGAATAGTCTCCTTCAGGCTGCGCGAATTTTCAACAATTTGATCCAGCTCTTTTGCTATGACAGTATAACCATTCGTTTTGTTAGCATCATTTTTCTGAGGAGAATTTAATTTAGTAGATATCAATTTACCATCGCGATGAGCATTATGGATCCAATCTATGACGTCTTGTCTGCTTGTAAGCTTTGAAGCTTGATTTACATTGCAGATCTCTGGATAATTGACATCACCTTTCCTGGATAGAGGTCGAATTTTTGGAATAGAGACTTGTGATAAGATATCTACCTTGGCATGTTGCTTGGTAAGTGTAACATTATGGCCAGAATCCTCTTCACCTATGGCTACCATGACTATGGATGATTCTTTCTGCTCTTCCAGACATAAGAGCTGATTTAAGTCGTCATCAACAAACCCCATTATGAGACGTGCTGGAAGCCCCATTGCATTAGTCGTCGCTAGTAGATTCGCAACAATCACTCCTGAATCCCAAAACCAATGTCGATACGAACGCGCCTGATATTTCCAAGCATTTCTCCATGCAAATGAGGTAAGTATGATAACAAATGAAGAGTTTGCGATATCCCTATTATTAGCCGCAGTTGCAGAGAGATAATTCTTATAATTTCCCTTGCGAATTTGCGTTAGACTAAAGCTAGCGGGCGAAAAGTGATAAACCCCCGCAGTCAGGTCCGACGATAGGTCATCGCACACAAGATACAACTCGATCGGATAAAGGGCGCCTGTTGCTGAAGCAGCTCTCATGTAATAATTGCCGTGGGAATATTTGATTTCTCTTGTAATCCCTGCCGAAAAAAATAAAATCTCAGTTACATCAGCGAGATCAACGACATGTGCACGGGAACTGACATTGGTATTCTCTGGGAGTCTTGTTAAGTCTTTTGTACCGTCATATGAGCCCTGCACTACTGAATCTCTCATACAATTAAGAGCTTTGACTTCTGGTTCAGGGAAATTTGTTGGAAGCGTCACGGAAGGAAGTTCTAAATATACTTTGAATGGAATTGGCTTATTGGCAAAGTCAAGATAATGTCTTGAAGTCGCTAAGCTAGCCTCAGAGTGCTTAGTAGCCTCGTGGTAATTTATTGCATGACTAATATCTCTATCCATATCAATCAATAACCGCGACACAAGATAAAGATCGCTCTTCCTGCAAAAATTATCTTCTTCGTACCTACATCATTTATAAAACTTTATCTCGTGCATTATCAAAAGCTATGCTACGTTTGGTCTGCGGAGGATTAAAGATGCCCAACCCTTAATGTGATTGGTTAGAAAATAGGCAAAAATTATATTAAATTAACATATCTAATTATTAATTTAGCAGTAGATAGAACAACTCCTCAAAAACAACAAATTATAGCGGCACGGTAAATATAGAGAGAAACATAGCCGGCTGTCAGGGAACCCTATTATCATGTCTGTTCTATTGTAAACAGACAAGATTTGTGTGTGGAAACAGCAGCGTTATCCTCTTATCGCTGCAGCAAAGTAATATATCGGAGCTGCCAAACCTCTGGTGAGTGCGGCTTGTTCCTTATTGTTTCCTCCATTTGAGTATACTTAGTCAATCTTTGACGCATCAGTCGTTGAGAAAAGAGGACGACTTCTTGTGCTTCTGCTTCTTTTCTTCTACTATTGTTAATTCCGTCATTCTCATTTAAATTCTCGAATAATTTCTCCAAAGGATTTTATGGTTTCTACCATTCCGTCAAAGACATCTTTCCTTTTGACTGCCGCTACATTCAGGCTAATGCTTTTAAATTTATATCTTAATATAATACCCTTTATTTTTACGATACATTCCTCTGGAGTTCCTGCAACTGCAAATTTATCAATAATATAGTCATCCACTAACTCATCGATCTCCTTTGGATACTGAACATTTGGTGAAAAGTACCAGCCCTTGACTTTTCTGACTGCATCGATGATTTTTTGTAACTTTCCTTCTTCTAATATCAAATCTTGAGGTTTCAGCAATGCCAAATAATAGGCTGCATACAACTTGACACTTTGTCTCGCTAACTCTCCATTTCTTGAAGCGCATATGGTTAACCGGGGTGCTATTTCTATGCTGTAAATGTCTCTTCTGGCGCTCGCTGCCCCTTCTCTAATCCAACCAATATGGTTTGTGATTTGTTGATCCGAGATATATCGAGCTCCGATTACAATTATGTCTGCCAATTCTCCAGCTATCTTCGCAATCTTTGGACTCCTCGTTCCGATAAGTATGGGCACCGTATGCTGTGGCGGAGATTCTAGCCTTGTTAATTCGTATGTCTTCTGATAAGCATTCCTTCGAGGGTTAAGCACATTTCCAGACAACAATTCCTTGATGATCTGAACAGCTTTTCTAACAGTTGGCGCGGGCGGAGATCGTATTACTCCAAGCTTTCCAAGGCCCGCACCTGCTCCAATCCCAACGAAGGCTCTACCGTCCGATATTTCATCAAGAGTTGAGGCAGCTGCAGCAATTACCGCTGGGTGCCTTGTGTAAGGATTAGTTACAAGACTTCCTATCCTTATTCGCTTGGTAACAAATGCACATAATGCCTGTATTTCATAGGTGTCAGGATAGAAGATTACGTCGGAAATCCCGAGTCTGTCTACACCAACTTCCTCTGCAAGCTGAGCTAGCTTTATGACCTGTTTTGTCTTGACAAAAGGGGTTATTTCTGCTTCAAAAATAGGTGCCATCATGAGATCAGTACAATTCTATACCATTAAGTGTTCTAAACAGCTGAGCCATGTTAATCTAGGCTTCAGTGTATTGAAACAACTCTTTTCTAACGTCCATTATGATGAATTTATGAATTCAAGCACCAATATTGAGATTAATATTCATGGACAGAATGAAGATTAATGTTGCTCAGCATGGGCCAAAATAAACATGATTATATTTGTAGTACAGGACATAGTTGGATGACACGTTGAATATCCTTAATTGAGAGATTGAAAACTATGCATCATCTGCTTCAGACTAAGACCTGTTATAACTAGACTTCTTGCCAGAGAGAAACGTAACAAATGTCCTTTTATCATTGGCATTTCCTGCAGAGGCTAAAGTCCGTCCATTGATTATGATATAAAGTCACCGGATCCATTTTCTGTTGCGGGATAACTATAGAAATCTATCCTTGCCTCAATAGGGAGGTATGGTTGAGCTATAGTTCATAGAATGTATAATTAATCTAGATGTCTGACTATGACTGGGAGTTATGCTTCATAATTCTAAATTATTTCCGGCCATATGCCTACTTCAGGAAACTCTCGTTTCATGTTTTTATGTCGTTAGCCTAGGAAATTCTTATCAATGGGATTGGATAAATAGCATGTCTGGGCTATTAGTTGATGCCGAATAAATGCAATCCAATCTGACCGATCGCGTCAGCTGTCATTTGACATTTACAAAGAAGGCAAATACTAAATTTAGCAACAAATTCAAAGAAAGAATAATTGAAGTCTCCAAATATTTTCCTGAACTGCATGATGAATTTGTGCATGTAGGGTGGATAAGACCTGGGGGTTGGGCGAGGGGTAGCTGCTGGTATTCGACTTCGCTGACGCTAAAGCCTCTAAAAATAAGTCTGCAACCTAATGAAAAGAACTTTACTATAGCCCATGAGTTTACACATCTTCTGCAGGCAAGAAAAAAAGAAGGAATTCAGATACCCTGCGGTGAAAAAGCGTGTGATGTTTGGGCACTGACTAGACTACCGTTGGAACTGATTGATGACTATCCTAGTTACTTTGGTAGCCGTCATATGCGGAATCGGTGGCATACGGTCAAGAAGAGAGTTAGAGAACTGGCATTAGATGCCATTGAGATAAGAAAGGTCAAAAGGCAATACGTAGTCTGGCTTGAAGATGAGATAAGAAAATTGGACAAGCAATTTTAGCACAAATCCTATACTATTCTTATTCTATCCATTATCAAATCAAGCAACCAAAAATGAATGGAGCAACACAGAGCAGGAAAAATTTTATCGATACAATATTTCTGCTTAAGAATTTATAGAGTATAAAAATTAATCAAGTCCTCAAGTGCAGTTTCTTAATTGTGATCACCCCTCCAAGATCTGAGAGTTACTTTACATCAATACACGTGTGTGTAAATACCGTGACTGGAGCACCTAATTTCCGAGCCCATTCCAATAAGTATTGCTTTTGGTATGAACATGTTTTACATACGCTTGTACTATATTAGACTTTTGTAGTGTCATCCATGACCCGATCAGCTTGATGTGACACTTGTTAACTATTCCTCTCTTACCGTTTACCCATATATCCCACATTTGTTGGTGTCGCCCTGCTGTTTTTATCTGCAATATTTCATGAATTTTCTGGCTCGAAATAATGCACCCCCTTAACAAATTCGCAGTTAGCTGTAATTGCTGTCTGACCTGCTGACGTATGCTAGGAATATTCTAAAGTTGGGTCATTTTGGTTCTGAGAGAGAGCCAGCCAGCCATAGCGCATTATAATCCATATAGAAAGATAACTGGTCGCAAAATGCTCAGCGATCCTAGCTTATATGACTAGATAAAATGAAATCGGATGTCGTAGAGATGATGTCAGTCTCTCGTCAATAGTAGGAGATAGCAAATGAACTTTTAGTTTAGAGTAATCTCAACAATCGATTACAAGATCTAGATCTGATGGCAATATTTGAGTTTAACGAAAACATCGTTCGAAATGTTTAGGCTAACTGGATCCTCTAAATCAGGAAATTAAAAGCCTCAATCTTGCTGAAAGCTAATGGTGGCTAGATGTAAAAGAAGCTTCGTAGCGTCCCATATACAATATCCATAGCCGTTCTTTACGCCAAACATTAAAGAAAAATAATTTAGGTCGCTGAGCTGTATTGTCTTTCTCTCCCAAATGATTGCATCCATAGGCCGCTAAACACCAATGTGCTCGTTAATGCTGCTGCAACCAGGACCTGTTCTACACGCAATCCCATAATGATTCCAATAACAAAGGGAATAGCTGCACCAACTGCACTCATTGGCAGCCACTTTGTTGCGGCCAACCTAGCCCTATCGATTTTCTTTTCTGGCTCGTCTTGCATTTCTCCTTCATTCACCCTTACAGTAATATTTACATAAACAGTACTTAAGGCATGCGGATCATGGGAAAATGTACCATTACCTTTTTTTCTACTAAATTATACCGATGCTTGAGTCCATCTTGTGATCTCCTTATGAGCTGTTTTACTGGATTCATAAAAGAGAAATCCATAACTGCTGACTCTCCATTATTTTCACAAGCCAAACAGTACAATGCTCCGGTGGTCTTGTTAACCAAATAGCGAATAGTTTCTTCTTTAGCAAAGCCCCTTCGCGTTCGCGCGGCTCGATATGATCATAGCGCAGGATTCAATTACTATAAACTTAATGTAAAGGTATTAAAAATCATCTTCGGATACAAGGGAGAAAGGGTTTTTCGCTTGGATCAGAGTCATCTGCAGCAAATGGAGATAAAGTGAAATGGCAAACAAGAAAGGAAAAGAGCAGTCTATCCAAATTGCCATAGGTTCGGTATCTCTTTTCGGAGACCTGACTACCGTGGAGGGTTCGCCAGGCATGGTTATATTCGTTCATGGAAGTGGAAGCGGCAGACATAGTCGGAGAAATAGATATGTAGCCAAAGCACTACAAGACGCTGGTTTTGGGACTCTGCTTTTTGACCTACTTACGGAAGAGGAAGAGAGAATTGATGAGCTGACACTGCATCTCAGGTTTGACATAAGCTTGCTCACAAGAAGGTTGGTAGGTGTTACAGACTATTTGGTTCAAAGGAGTGCCGCTCATGATGACAGTAACTTGAAATTAGTTTACTTTGGAGCTAGCACTGGAGCAGCAGCTGCTTTATCGGCTGCTGCTCAGCGGGAAAATATAATCAAGGCAGTTGTTTCTCGCGGGGGAAGACCCGATTTAGCAGATCCTTACCTGCGTCAAGTCAAAGCGCCAACTCTTCTAATTGTAGGTGGCTATGATACGGCCGTAATAAGGATGAATCGAGAAGCATTTGAAAAACTCGATCAATTATCAGCAGAGAAAACAGAGAAAGAACTTATCATTGTTCCACAGGCAACCCATTTATTTGAAGAGCCCGGCAAACTTGATGTAGTTGCAAAACTAGCAAGTGAATGGTTTACTCGCTTTATACCTAGCTCTCAATGATTATGAGCAAGATTAGGCGTACACTTCATCTCAAGCTCCGGAGGTGAAGGTGCAAATAGAAAATTTTCAATTGCTGAAGATAAATACTTTAAGAAGTGCTACATTTTGAAAGATAGAAAAAACCTGGTTCAAAGATCTTTCAATATTTCAAGAGCTATCAGCCGATGAAATTGCTATGCGCTATCACCTATTGTCCTCGTTAACGTCCTTGTCATACCTATTGTGACAAATCTTTCATTTAATATATCCTTTAGCACATCTGACCTTGAGCATATACCTATTAGCCTGCCATCTTTTTCAACTACCGGAAGCATAATAATCCCATTTTTATCCATTATATCAATTATCTCATTTACCTCTGTATCCTCCTTAACCGAAAGTGGATCTGGAGACATCAGTTCTTTGGCGATTATCGTAGTTAAATCTCGACCATTTTTTATCGCACGCAGAATATCAATCGTAGTAACTACGCCTAGCAATTTCCCATCATCCTTGCCAATTACAGGCATGCCATTTATTGCGCCTAGCACTATTCTAGTTGCAACTTCTATTGCAGTCACGTTTTCTGTTGCTGCTATGATATCTACAGACATTAAATCAGAGGCTCTCAAATTCCTTCACCCAATACATGTTTGCAACAACACATATCAAGGTAGCAAAACTACAACTAATAGAAACCTCTCAAAACTACCGTCCTTTTTCTCGCAATACGTAAGAAGTTCTTGCAGGATATTGGTGACATCTCGGTTTTTGCTTGAGGTTATCTGTCAATACTTAATTGGACCTGCAGCCATCATTCACTTAAACTCTCAAACACTTAGTTGAGCCCAAAAAATTGAGTCAGAGCCAATTATGAGAGCAAACAAAGTCTCATAATTTTAGGAAACAAAGAAACAAGAGAAAAAACATATTGAGAATTTAGCATGTTACTGAGGAGACCCTTTTAATAGCGCATTAGTGAAATATTGTCCCTGCGGGACATGGACGGCCGAGTAAAGGAATCGGTGCTTGCCAAGATAGAGGAAACAATATCAAGCATTGACGAAATCCTAAAGATTCAACAGACATTATCGCACATCCCTGTGAGAAGTTCAGATGATTTTTTGTTTGGTATAGCACTAGGGCGCATTTACAACTCCTTCCATTATCAGACTAGGCGAGCTCTGAAGCGTAGCGCTACCCAGGAGGAGTTTGCAGAATTCGTCGAGGTCTTGGCTACAAGGGCTGACGAAATAAGAAATGCCCTAAAACAGCAATATCGAAAGCAGGGGAGAAAACAATAGCTCCATCCAATCCATATGGTTTTAACTCTGAAATAGAATATTTCCGATCAAATGTCATAGAACCGATACTGACAGAATTAAGGAGGATTCGATTAAGTGCGTAATACTCAACAGCGCTTCAATCATGCACGAAGCTGATGTCCCATCTCATTTCAGAATAGAGCCTAAAGATTATAACTACAAAGTCTATGATAGAGCTTGCAGAGATGGATATTCCGTTTGGCAAAGTCTATCCCAACCTGTCAGTTCCGTCGCTGGTTGAGGTTATAATTAGCAAAAAAGAAGGCATGCTTTCGTCCACTGGTGCCCTTTCTGTCAAGACCGGTAAGTTTACTGGAAGGTCGCCAGACGACAGATATATTGTGGATGACATGGAAACACACAGTGCCATTGACTGGGGAAAGGTTAACCATCCAATTTCTGAGGAGAATTTTGAAAAGATATTTCGTGCGATGAAAAAACACGTTGAGGACAAGGAATTGTTTATCTTTGATGGTTTTGTAGGCGCAGATTCTGAGAGTAGATTGCCTATTAGAATCATCAACAATAGAGCTTGGCATAATCTTTTTGCACGACAGTTATTCATCAGGCCCCTGAGAGAAGAATTAGATACACACGTGCCAGAGTTCACTTTGCTATCGTGCGACGACTTTGCTGCTAACCCTGATGAAATGGGAACTAGAACTGACACATTTATAATCATTAACTTTAACAAAAAATTAGTCCTTATTGGATCTACTTCATACGCTGGTGAGATTAAGAAGGCTATGTTCTCTATTATGAATTTCATTTTGCCAAAAAAAGGCATCTTTCCGATGCACTGCTCCGCAAATGTGGGAAAGTCAGGTGACACTGCCTTATTCTTTGGACTTTCTGGCACTGGCAAAACCACGCTATCTGCAGATTCTGATCGCAGGTTGGTAGGAGATGACGAGCATGGATGGTCTGGCAATGGCATTTTTAACTTTGAAGGTGGTTGTTATGCTAAATGCATCAACCTCGATAAGGAGAGCGAGCCACAGATCTGGAGCGCAATACGTTTTGGCTCTGTGATGGAAAATGTAGTTATGCATGACGGTACAAGGCAACCAGATTTTGACGATGGAACTCTTACAGAAAATACACGCGTAGCATATCCGCTCGATTATATCGATGGAGCTGTCATCCCTAGCATTGCTGGTCATCCAAAAGTAATTGTATTTCTTACAGCAGATGCTTTTGGGGTTATGCCGCCTATATCCAAGCTGACAATGGAAGGAGCAATGTACCACTTCATGTCTGGTTATACGAGCAAGCTGGCAGGAACAGAACGCGGCATCACTGAACCCAAGGAGACATTTTCGCATTGCTTTGGAGCTCCATTCATGCCCCTACATGCGTCTAATTATGCTCAAATGCTTGGAAAAAAAATAACGGAGCATAGAACAAGGGTGTATCTAATTAACACGGGGTGGACTGGAGGACCGTATGGCATAGGCAAGAGAATGAACCTGACATATACAAGGGCGATGGTTACAGCAGCAATTGAGGGCAAAATTGAGGAAGCAACGACCCGGCACCATGCAATATTCAACCTTGATATGCCTACCTCATGCTCCGGCGTTCCAGATGAGGTACTCGACCCACATAACACTTGGTCAGACAAGGATAAGTACGAGGCTGCAGCAAGGAGACTCGCTGCGCTCTTTGTTAAGAACTTTGAAAAGTTCGGTAATGTCCAGCAAGATATAGTAAAAGCGGGTCCAAGAACATGAGAAGAAGATGGTAGCCCGGAGCAGATTCGAACTGCTGTCTCCAGGTTTCTTTTCTCTGTCTTTTCGAGATCCAGAGCCTGAAATCCCTAGCCCTCTACCTTGGAGATTGGCCACTAGATTCGGCACCCAATTTTCCGTTGGGTTCGACCGGGCTAACTCGAGCTACATCAAGTCGGCAGTCTATCGGATATTTTAACGCTTAGTGTAAATTTCCCTTGTTACAAGACCATATTCAAGCTCAGATTTTTTCCTCATATATGGAATTAGACGGTAATGGATAGAGTACATATTCTTGCTTCTAACAATGATACCTTTTACCAGCAATGACACAAAACCTCCTGCAACTCGCGAAGGCGACATGCCAGTTTTTGTGCAAAATGAATCCCTCTTTGCATGATATTCATTGAGGGTAAAGTAAGACCTGTTTATCTCCAAGACAAGGGGCCAAACGACATTTTCCCAGACCATTCTGCGATTCTCAGTCGAAGATGCATGTTTGCCCTTTATTCTGATAACCCGTTGTGGTTGCTCATGCTCTTCCATGGGTTGAGGCTGTCGATGGCTGAGCAATCTGAGAATACGTTTAAACCCCCGGTTTTATAACCTTATAACATCGTGGAGCATGATGAGAACCCAGTCCGCAATTCACTTGACCTTCTTGCCAGGGAATGGGAAATAGATCAAAGACTATATGATTTTCAGTCTGGAAAATATGAAGGGGTAGTGGGTGATAGCCAGGTTAATGTTGGACGAGTTATGTTTCATATACCAAAGTTGCAAAACGATAGCCTGTATATTCTATGGAAATGCTTGTGGCCTGATTGTCACAACTGTTGCCAGCGCCAAGGCAGACTACCTTTGACTAAGGATGACATAGGCAAAATAGCAAAAAAAATCGGCTATGGGTCAAAAGCTGAATTTGTGAGAAACGAGACAACGATATCGAGTTGGCAAGAGGAAGAACCGTTTGGAAGTGTTATAACAACATTGAGTATGCTCTCGCTTAAAAGGAAAAAGGATGAAAAACCCGAAGAGGATGGGACGCCGCTTCGCTGCAGATTTCTAGATAGTGGGGGCTATTGTGGCTTACATCCCGAGAAACCGGGTGTATGTTGGCTATACCCATTTGCCTCATGGGTGGAAGCTGATTCGAGGGGACAACCTATTGTTCACGCCACCTTTCAATTTACAGGAGACTGTCCGGGCTTTTACCTTGACGACTCTATAGACAAAATGATGTCTGTTTTGGAGGAATATTCGGACAAAATTTACAACTATAACATGGCTGTAAGCAGAACCACCCGTGAAGGCTATGGCTTTATAAATTTAATAGATGTGCGTAAAGGCTGAAACTACCACCTTTATAATTTCGTGTGCTAGGAATGTGGACTCATGAGTAAGAGGATAACTAATAAGAAACATTAACATATATATTGTTTCTATAGAATCGAAGTTGAAGTTATAGAATATCTACATTAAACCACCGTTATCTATCATATCCTTCACAATGCATTAAGTCGCAAGTACTAGTAATTTTTCAGTGATGGCCAAAAATTAGAGGAAATGAAACTACGTTACTTTGCTAGTGCCTGCTGGAAGCTTTGTTTTACTTGGTCCCAATTGACCACATTCCACCATGCGGCTACATAGTCGGCACGACGGTTTTGGTATTTGAGATAGTAAGCATGTTCCCAAACATCAAGGCCCAAAAGGGGGACGATTTTTTCATTCTTCCATCTTGTCCACGGGCTCGTTTGGTTGGGCATCGTGATGAATTGAACCCCATTTGTGTTTTGGTTGTATACTAGCCATCCCCAGCCACTTCCTTGTATTACAACAGAATCCTTTGAGAATTTGTCCTTAAATTCGTTAAAACTACCAAATGTCTTATTGACTGCATTTGCGAGTTCGCCATCGGGCTCTCCGCCGCCTCCTTTTTTCATATTGTTCCAGAACAGTGTATGGTTGTTATAACCCCCACCGTGGAAGTTCACAGCACCCCTTGCGCTATCTGGGATGGAATCTATGTCCTTTAGAATTTCAACGACATCGTTTCTATTCTGCCATTCTTGCCCAAGACTGCTTAGTGCTTTATTTAGACCGTCAGTGTATGCTTGGTGATGCTTTGTGTAATGGATCTCCATGGTTCGTGCGTCTATGTGTGGCTCTAGCGCATCATATGAGTAAGGCAATTGAGGAAGAGTAAAGTTAGCCATATGCTAGAAAGGTATGTATGAGAGTATATATTGTTTTTTCATCAAAAGGCTCTATTATCCTCTTCTTACCTGTGGCATAACTGTAGACAATGAAATCGCGTGATCATCTAACATTGTACCTACACTGGCATCCACGCTCATTATTGATATCTGCAAAGCATCAACATCTTGTGCTGACAAATTATATCTTTGAGCCAGAATTTCTTTTACGCGTATTTCTGAATCAGATATTTGGCTTATGGTAGATGGCACAGTGACATCTAGAATTTTCCCCACCATTTCCTGTGGGATCTTTGTGCTCGTGTCGTTTAGTATCGTGAATACAACCTTGTCTACTAGTAGTTCGTGAGGAAGCTCGTCAAGAGCATTTGCAGTATAGAATGCCTGCACCTCAAACATGTTATTGATATCTTCAGAAGCAAGGCGGTGTACCTGAGTGCCATCCGATATTGACCCCAAAAGTCCTGGCTCTAGAGGCACGTCAATTATGACGAATCCTTCAATAAATTTCTGTTCGTTTCCAATTATGCTGCGCAGATCCTTGCACACTATATTAGTTGAGCCCCGGGCGTCAAGCGTCTTTATTATCGAGTTTGTATTCTTGCTATTGTTTGCTGTTACGCTCCATTGGATTTTTGCTGCAAAATCTTGCTTGTTTAAGATTCCAATGTCCGTGTCATAATGACCCGGCCTGAGCGGCCCCTCATTTCCAGAAATTGTGCCACATTCGAACTTTACATTATAAGTTAGGCCACTTATCGTGGAGGTTCTATTGCTAAGCTGAAATTGTGATTCTTCGTCTTCATAACTTGAATTACTATTGAACATGGCGACGCCACCTTTAGTTTGGTTAGTTAGTTGTACCAACTTTGAAATACCACCGCCTTGGTATCCTAAAGAAGATGGTTTGAGTTGCGTCACCACATATTTACCTTGGGGCACTTGAGAAATTTCAATAACGCCGTCTGCATTATTTTCGTCAGTTCCGTCGCCATCTTGAATTGTATAATTGGCTGATTTGCCAAAAGGATCTGGTGAAATACTATATTTCGAATGGTTGTCAATGAAGCTGCCTGATGAAGAAATTATTATAGTGAGTTTTCCCTTACCAAGGTTGTTTGAGGGGAAAATTGTTGGGATATTATAAGCTCCTATGATCACTATGGTCGAGGACACGATGACGGCTGACACAACTATTGACGCTATCACAGCCATTCTAGGCTTTGACACTTTTTTATTATTCAGCTCTCGTCAGATTATTAAATCATCGCTGTGTGCAAATGCATTTGAAGCATTTCATGCTGCTTAAGAATTAAATATGCTGGCCAAGAACTCACATAAGTGGGCTCAGGCAGACAAAAGGTGTCCAATTTTGCTGTAGCTGCAGTTTTCATTTTATCGTCGATAATTGCTGCCACATTCGCTACTCAGCATGCTTTTGGCGATGGGCTAACCATGGAAACATTCAGTGCAACACTTGGCGATAGAAAAGCAGCTCTATTAGTACAGGTGAATCCTCCAATTTTGACGGACGCAAGCAGAAATGATGCCTCGATTCTCTTTAGATTATATGATGCTAATAACAACCAGACGATCCCCTATTCAACTTTCTTCATCAGTGTGGAAAAAGGGGTTGGGGAAGGTGCTCAGACAATAATGCCTCCTACGCTTTTTCATACTGAGACCGGCCTGCTCCGACTCAAGGTGCAGCCATCCGAGGGCCAGCTTCAAATACTTGGCACACAGGAACCATTTCTCAATGCTTGGGTGGCAGACCCTGGAGGAACTGTTAACATCAAAGGTCCCCTCTTCCTGGAAGGTGGCATATATCATCTTAGAGTAGAGATCTTTGGTGTTGATAATATTCGCAACATATTTCCGCCAGAGAGTATTCCCAAATTTGATTCTTGGCTGAGCGTAGGGGATGTCTTTAGTCAAAACGTAGATTATAAGAGTCAGGCTTATAATACTACTATAATATCCTACTACGATAGGGTACGTGATTTTAGCTTTGATCCCAACAAGGAGCAGTTTACATGGTCTATGCCTTTTGATTGGAACGTCTCTAGAATCAAAGATACAAATATTTTTGTGCATGAAGAAGTTAAAATTCCAAAATCTCTTTCAGGCATTGGCGATGCCACTTCATTCACTGCCACCGTGAACGGCAATCCTATAACTGGAAGAATGCTTGCAGTTGATCCGTATTCTTCGCAAAAAGACCTTACTCTTCATTATCTAATCAATAAAAACGACGTTATTAATATGGCTAGCACGATTCCTCAAGGTAATTCTGGCATGACATTTACGCTTGGGCCCGCTTCTGCTCAGCCAGCTCAGACAACGAGCGAGATACTAACAGATACAGGGAACATAAATGTCGTGCTTCAATGGACTCCTAGCCAGCTGAATGCGAATACACAATCAACCCTGAATCTGAGTTTCGTTGACGGTTTCTCTGGACAACAAATAACGAACGATGTTAATTACGACCTACGTGTTTTCGATAACAATGGCAGTCAAGTTTACAGCCAGACAGGCCTAATTGCAAAGGGCGGGACTGGCACGCAGACGATTGATTTTCCAGCCGATGATAATTATCGAATGGAGATTCAAGTCACAGGAATAACAAAAGATGGTCAGGGAGTAGATCAGACAAGGAACGGAGTAGCAAGAGGCACTGTTGTTGTGCCAGAGTTCTCTATTGGTTCATTTATGGTACCAGCTGTGATTGCAGTAATAATCGGAGCCACAATTATTGTCAGTAGGAGGTTTATGACGATAAGCTCGGGCTTGGGCCTTAAATGAAAAAATTCTATGACAGCATCTCAGAGAATCTCTACAGAGAGCTGCCAAAAACATTCATTGCGGCTAACAAGATAATGCTTAACATAGAACAGTTTGAGGCTGGGCAGAGCTATGTGACCGCTAGTGTGGAGAATAGATATGGAGACATGGTTAAGATAAACATCCAAGGTGGCTCACATGGAATTGAATTGCAGCCCACTCTGTTCAGTGTAGAGGGGACTCGGCCTCAATTTGCATACCTTATGACTAGGATTAAAGATACAGGTGAGATTCTTGTACGAAAGTTACCGGTAATCGGCATAAAGGACTGGCTTTTAATTTATGAGGACGACCTCTTTTTGCTAGCCGTAAAAGACGCATATGACGAATTGGACATCCGATTGATTGACTGATTAAGATAAATGTCTGGTTGAGGCGCAGAGTTTCTCACCTGCTGCGCTTCAACCAGACCGTTTGTTCCCCATCGGTTTGGTCGATGTAATAGTTGTATGACACATTGAGGATTTAAATGTGATGCTCGTAGCGTGTTAGAATTGTTTCTAAATGGTCTTAGAGAATTATTATTATCGTTTGTCGCACCACAATGGCATCTATTCAGTCTACCCTATTTTCTGATTTGACTCTTATAGAATAGTAGTTAGATACTAGTGGTCGAAATTCTCAATCCTAATACTCATTCAGAGGGCTCCTTCAGAGTATATAGGAGCTTACTTCATAAGTTGCAGGTATAACCTGTCTTCTTTTCTCTGCTATAGAAGTATTGATTCTCTTCTGAATTGAACAAATGAGGCTTGTGCAATCACTTAGTAGCCATACGAGAATTGTATGCTTAAACGGGCCAAACTCGATCATAAATTGATTCCCCATCTGAACAGAGATTCGATCTACTGCGCTGCATATTGGATGTGACCAGAAGTGTCTCCTTCCCCCATGATCCTTGCTCTATAAGGCATAATCAATAGTTATTTTGGCTACAGCTACCATTATGGTTGAATAACATTTCTGTTGTGACCGATACTTATCGATCCATTGAGACAGGCAAAGGCGCAGAGTTGTGTTACCTTAGTCGGCTAAGTAATTTAGCTCAAATAAATTGATATGCCGAGATCAAATAATCTTCCCAGAAATACCTTTAAATGACTATCGACATTAGTGCGACTAGTAATGACCGTTGTAGGTATTGACGATCTTGCAATGTATATACCCAAACTTTACATCGATTACAAGGATTTTGCTGAAGCAAGAGGTATGGATCCTCAAAAACTTGAATACGGGATAGGAATTAGGAAGATGGCTATTGCTGACACTAACCAGGACTCTGCCTGCATGGCTGCAAATGCATGCATGAAGTTAATGCAGAGAAATCATCTCCACCCCGAGGATATCGGAAGGATCTATGTAGCCACTGAATCCTCTCTTGACGAATCAAAGGCAATGAACTCCTTTGTTATCGGAATGCTGGAACAGATTTACGGGGAGGGCTCATTTGAGCATGCTGGAGGTATTGAATGCAAATTTGCCTGCGTAAGTGGCTCTTATGCTCTATATGATAATGCAAATTGGATAAGGGCCGAAGAAAACAACGGCAAGGCAGCCATAGTCGTTGTAAGTGACATAGCAAAGTATGATATTGGCTCTACAGGCGAATATACACAGGGTGCCGGAGCCGTTGCTCTCTTGGTAAATGAAAATCCCCGTCTTTTGGCTTTCGATCCAAAAGTTCTCTCTACAACGATCAAGAATGAATATGACTTTTATCGTCCATTTGGAAAAGAGACACCACTCGTAAACGGAAGCTATTCAAATCTGTTATATCTGATTTCTGTTAGAAAGGCTTTTGATGCTTATAAGGAAAAGGCAATTAAAACAAGCCTTATTAATCTCAAGGAAACCGAATCTATAACTGATTACATTGATTTTTTTGCAGTCCATCTTCCCTACAGGAAGATGGGCGAAAAGGCACTTGCTTATTTGTTAAGGCATGAATGGAGATATCTTCCAAGGTGGAAGAACATTATCAAAGAGGTCGGAATGCCCGAGCCATATCCTAAGGATCCTCGTGGAACAATCGAATCAATTCTTGCCGATACTGAATTTATGAAGGCCGATGAGCGATTCAGACGAGCTTTTACACAGACTTCATTTTACAATGAAGTATATGAGAAAAAGATGGCCAGTTCGCTTGAAGCATCTACCATAATTGGGAACTTGTATACTGCATCAATGTACATGGGGCTCAGGAGCATGCTAGAATTTGAATTCAAGAAAGGTACAGACCTTCAACAGAAGCGTATTGGTTTTGGCTCTTACGGAAGCGGCAGTAGCGCGATAGTATTTAGCGGGACAATACAACCGCAATACAAGGAAATAGTGAGTAAGATGGACTTGGATCAAGAGATAGGTCCCAGACAAAAGCTCGCAATGGCAGAGTATGAGAGGCTCCACAGAAACGAGCGCGACATTAATGACTCAATTATCCGAGCACATAAAGAATTTGTCCTCGTCAAGGTAGGCGGGAATACCGCAGAGAAGGCAGGCTTAAGAGAATACGGTTATTTCAGCTAGCCGACGACCCTAAATTCTATTCCTTTCTGTTTTAAAAACTCTATCAAGCGCTGAGCGTGTTTGTCGTTTTCTAATTCAAGACTCAAGTAAACTCCTGCAGTCCCCGCAGGAATGTGTGCGCTCAACCTATCATGTTCAACCTCTACTATGTTAACGCTCATTTCTGCAATGCCGTCCACTACATTCTTGAGCTCACCTGGCTTGTCCTGTAGGAGGATAAAAATCTTAATTAACCTGCCCATTTGCATCAGGCCTTTAGCCACTACTTGACCCAATAGATACATGTCGACATTACCACCCGATAGTACGGTGGCCACGTTGTCGTCGCTGTTTCCTTCAATAGACTCATTTGAGAGTAGGTAGGCGAGACTGGCAGCTCCAGCTGGCTCGGCTACTAATTTAGCTCTTTCCATCAGGAGAAACATCGTCTTAACAATTGATGTGTCATCAACTAGGACAATATCTTCAAGGTACTTGCTTAGTATTTGATATGTAAGTTCTCCTGGCTGTTTGACTGCAATGCCATCTGCTATGCTGTAACCCCGCATTGTGTTCTGGAGAGAGCCATTTTCAAGCGATTCTTTCATCGCAGGAAATGCTTTTGACTCAACGCCTATTATCTTGACATTAGGGTTTGAAGACTTGACTGCAATTGCGACCCCTGCGGCAAGGCCTCCCCCACCTATGGGCAAGTATATAGTATCCAAATCTGGAAGGTCATTTAGAAGCTCAAGACCAATTGTGCCCTGACCTGCAATCACGTCTGGATCGTCAAAGGCGTGAATTATTGTACTGTCACACGTTCTAGCAATCTCCTGAGTGACTTGCCATGCCTCATCATAATTTGCGCCCCGCCGAATTACCTTTGCGCCATATGATTTTGTTGCAGCAACTTTAGCAGGAGATGCGTTCTCGGGCATGACAATTGTACAGGGAATCTTCTTTATCATGGCAGCATATGCCACTCCTTGGCCATGATTTCCTGCCGATGCTGCAATTACACCATAACCTGCCTGCTTTTCAGAAAGCCTACTTATCTTGACAAAAGCTCCACGTACTTTGAATGAACCTGTCACCTGCAGACATTCTAACTTGAGAAACAAATTTCTCCCCGCAAGCCTTGAAAAGGTTCTTGAAGTCTGAATAGGTGTCTTCCTGATTATCCCTGATAAGATCTCTTGCGCATTGACAATGTCTTCAATAGTCGGTATCCGCCTTTCTTTTTCAGAGTTCCATATGCTCTCCTCGTTCATATTTTTGGTGCAATCCAACAGCACTTCAAGCCTTAATTATAATTTGTGCTCTCTTCAGTCAAAGTGCTAAATGAGATAGGTTATCGCTCCTTTTGGTTTATGAGCCATTTTTACTTCAAATTCTGTTCTTTTAATTCTATACTTCTGCAATAGAACATTGAGTCTCTTGGGCGCTACTGACCAAATTCTAAGCTGTCGCTTATACTCCTCTTCATTTTGTGAATTAGTCGGGTAAAATGTCTATTCTTTTGTTGCGATGCCGAGGCTTGACATATATTCTCAATAGATGGGAGGTCTAAGGAGGGCAGCCCTCCATCTTTTGGATCCAGTAGCCGTCCTGTTCTATTGCTTTTTCTACAGATGGTGGCGCTTGCTGTATGTGACAGAATTGACATTCTTCTTGGGTCATCTTCTGTTCACCTTGCCCAGCTGAGGAGAGATATTCTTTGCCGTATTGAATCGCTTTCTCATGGGGTGTTCCAGCGTCTACAACCACATCAAAGTGCATTATTCTTCCATCTGTCTTTGTAACATAAGTGTCGTATACTGCACATTCCATATTGGGACAAGATAAACATTCATGCTATTTATTCGATTTCTTTTGCTCATAGTTATTAGTTCAACGGGAAACCTTAGAATAATTCTAGTGCGTGCATAAACAAGAAGCTCACTCTCTGATAATAAAGGTTCTATGCATAATTTAAACTGAAGTACCATAATTGGCAAATTGGTATGTTTCGGCTGCCATATATTGAGATAATATTAAACAAAAGAGTGCACGTATCATACTAAATCGAAGGCGCCCAGTTTACCCTGTACAACAGTGGCGTACAACAGGATTTGAACCTGATTATCTTCATATATATTTTGACTGGGTCACTTAGTTGGTTTCAGACTGCTAGGTTATCCTTTATCTCAGGTCAATCTAAGAATTACAGTGGCTCGAAGAAGCGAAAGGATAAACCCTGTTGCTATGGTTAACGAGCGTCTTTACCCTACGATACAGTATAATATACCTAATCCAAGACCATTATCTCTAAGTTTCAGTTATCTTTGAATTACAGTTCTTTATCTCAAACGACACTCCTTGATCATACAAGCCCTTTGAGATACTACGACTAAGGCCGTCTTCTACAGCTTTTACCCTGCTGCTGTCCTGCAGGATGTCAACTGGAATATCAATCTCTATCTGCAATTCAAGGATCATCTTTTTAGTTTTTACCATTTTCTTAGCGCCTTTATCTGCCTCGAGACTATATTTCAGTCTTGCATCAATATGAAAATCTTTATTGGTTGCTCATACCCAAGTAATTGAGTGTATCCAAACGATATTTTGTCAAGGATGTACGCAGGTGAAAGGACTACAAAGCTTTACCCAAAGAAAGAGGAAGCCCCTTCAGAATTGGACGATATTCTCCAGACAAATCTGTTCAATGTAATGTTGAATCGCAGATCGCAACGTAAATTCGAAGACCGGGAAATCGAGGATTGGAAGCTTGAAATGATATTCGCTGCAGCAGATACCGCTCCAACGGCTGGAGGATTCCAAGGCTTTGAAGTATTTAATGTGAAGAACCCTGACGTCAAAAATAAGCTTGTGAGTGCAGCTAATAATCAGCCCTATGTCAACGCGCCGGTAGTGTTGGTATTTTGCATGAATCCATCAAGAGTAAAGATGAATTTTCCACAACATATAATCAAAAAGTTCTCAGTGCAAGATGCTACTCTTGCAGCAGCTTATGCTCAACTTGCGGCCCATGCGCTGGGTCTTACCTCAGTATGGATTGGAATGATCGACGAACAAAAGGTAATGCAGGCACTCGTCACCGATCTTATTCCAGCAGTTATTTTGTGCCTAGGATATTCTCAGAAGATGCTTCACCCTAAGCCAAAAAGAAAGCTGACTGAGCTAATAAACGAAATATGACATGTGACAGAGTAGAGCCTAGACCTCGCGGAGCTAATGATTTCTTGCATTTAGACGTGTACTGCTTCAATCTTTACTGGGCTCGCCTTAATTTTGTGGTATTATATTTCTGCATTAAAATAATAGAAGCAACCCGTAAAAGGATACATCAGCCTGCAATTTTGCGGAGAGTTTCTGCTATCGTGCCAAGCTCCTTTGAGACGGTGTCAGTAGTTTCTTTTGGCATCTTTGCTGTGTCTACAAATGCTTCCCTTCTTTTAGTCTTCTTATTCTTCTTCAAGGTATCAATATCAATGTAGTTAGTGATACCCTCTTCGCCTTGCATTAGTCTATTGTAATCTATTAGGACAGGGGATATTACATAAAATTTTATAAGCAATTCATTTAGCCTTGAAATAAGCTCAGCCTTCTTACTTCTCGTCTCTCTAAATTCTGGAAACTGAACCTCAACAACTGCAGCCTTTTCGCTCAGATCTCCGAGCAGGTTCTCGTCTTCAAAGACTCTTGCAAAAAGTTCATCAAACTTCAAGTTGGCATAACCTCTTCTCTCCAACTCTGTAGCCAAAACCTCATTAGCCGCATGTTTGATATTGCCTAGTGCTGAAGCAGTCTTATCCTCAATTTTGGCGAGCTCCTTCTGTATCTCTATTACCTCTCTGTCAAGTCGATAGTAAAGTAGTACATGGAATTGGATGCCAAAATAACTAGTGATATAGAATTTGTCACCTTCTTTTGAAAATGTAGAGTATATCCTGTGCAAATCTTCTGTTGTTGACTGGAGGATCCCACTAAATGACCAGCCCTCAAATGTCTTTTCCAACAGTTGGAAAAAGTTCTGGACCTTCTGTGGGTCAAAAGTGTACGCTTCGGTTATTGTGCCATCGCCTAACATTACTTTGTCCTTGTGCATTTCTATAGCTGGTTTGATGGCCTCAAGGAAAGCGTTCTGCACCTCCTCCGCTGCCCCGTTTACCTGCCTACAAAAATAATCATCTCCTTTAATAGGTGCTCTCATAGAAAAACGAAACGCAAGCCCTTCTAATATATCCACGTTTAAATGCAATGGATGACAAATCCAAGTGGAATTTGGCTGAAGAAAAGGAGCCTGAAAAGGATATGACAAACAACGCGCTCTTTAACATGATGATGAATAATGTCAAAACGCGCAATAAGGATACTGAGACAGTTGACTCTCAAACTCTTGTGTCTCAGACTCAGGACAGGCTATGGAGAGCGCTCAAGCGCCGTTTTCAATACGATGTCTCACTTCGACCCGGTCAAGAATTCCTTCTCAATTATGTCAGTACAAAGCTTCCGCTTGTTATAACGTATGCAGATTTGGTCGGCTCAACTAATATGAGCATGACGCTGCCTGCTGACAAGCTGACTACTATAATAAGAGCTTTCACATATGAAATGTCGCAGGTTATTTCCAACCACAAAGGCTACGTATTGAAATACGTTGGAGACGCCGTCATTGCATTCTTTCCTGCTATATATAACAAGCTACTTGCATGCGATAGAGCAGTACAATGCTCTAATTCAATGCTAGCAGTAGTAAAAAACGGCATTAACCCGATTCTTAACCAATATGACTATCCAGAGCTGAACGTGAAAATAGGAATGGACCAAGGTGAAAATGTGATTGTGCAGTACGGCCATGATCGAAGCTCACCGATTGACATTCTGGGCTACTGCATGAATATAGCAGCCAAGATAACCTCGCTAACAGGATCTAACAAGATCTCTATAGGTCAATACGTCTATGATATGCTTCATCCTTCCATAAGGTCGACATTTACTGAGGTCCAATTCAGCCCAGAGGAATGGAGATACACTGACAGGCATACGGGTCAGATTTACAAAGTTTATTCGATGAATGAGACCTTTAGTTAAGCAGTACTTCCTTACGCATCTTACATTTTTCTAAAAAAAGCAGAAATTAGCGGTAAGACTTTTGCTTTCTACGTCGTGCGCTTGGACCGCCAAATTTCTTAGACTCTGTCTGTCTGCTGTCTCCAGAAAGAAGGTGCCTGTCATATTCTGTTATCTTTTTTCTGATTTCTTCACGCATACTTTTTGTTAGAGGATGTTCCTTTGGATCCCTGCCGCCCTTCTCTTGGCCTGTTAACGCACGCGAAATTGCAACTGCGCCAGCGAATGCTTGTCCCATAAAGCCACCCCCATGAATCCGTACATCGACGTCTACCCTATTGCGCAATTCCCCTATAAGTGTAAGAGGCGTAAGCAAAAGCTCTCTTGCGATTTCGGGTGTTACCATCTCTGCTGGCCTGTTATTCATCCTTACCTTGCCAGTTCCCTTAGCTATAGTAGCCACAGCCTTACTTCGCTTGCGTTGCCCCGGATATAGCTCTATTTTATTTACCATTTTCTCCCTTCCATCCTATCTGCTTCGCAACTTCGGCGATCGAAATGTAATAGGATTCTGGTTTAGTAATCTTGGAGTCATCAAAGGACCTCATAGTGACGTTTTTCATATCGTCCGGTACTCCAATATATACTCTCAAACGCTTGAAGGCTATTATGCCATCCGCTTTGCGCTTTGGGATCATCCCCCGTACCATTTTAGATATGATCGTATCTGGCCTGCGTGGATGAAATGGACCATGTATGGGATTAGTGACGGAATTAATAGTCAAATGATCTTTGTATGAGTCAATTGTTTTGTAGCGATTCCCTGATAACATTGCTTTCTCTGCATTGACAATTGCAACTCTGTTACCTTGCAGTAGTAATTTCGAAACATGAGAGCACATCCTCCCAGCGATGCACTTTGCCGCATCGACCACTATTAAAGTCTGGTTATGCCTTTGAACAGCCTTTTGCTCAGCCAATTATCCTCACTCCCTTTCCCTCAGGGTGATCATCTATCAAATCGTGAAATGTCATAATCCTGCCGCCCGATTCTTTTATCTTCTTGGCGGCCCCCTCCGAGATAGATAAAGGGCAAATCGTAAGTCTGTGACCAAGACTTCCAGTACCTAAAACTTTGCCTGGAATAACTACTACTTCGTCCGGCTTAGTTATCTGAGCAAGCCTGTTCAAATTGATCTCCCGCCGGTTGGCCCTAGAACCTGCGAGCTCCTCTTCTAGAGCCCGCCATATGGGTGCCTTGCTATTTTTAAACGCATTGCGAAGCTTCCATATTGTGTTGTCGATCACTGTCTGGGCAAACATTTGCAATATAAACCCGTACTAAAAAGTCCCCAAATAAATGTAATGCCTAGCTACACCAAATATTTAGATATTTTATGGCAGCAGATCTGCAATTGTGCGAGATCTCGCAATGTTGATGAAAACAATCTTGTTTTTGAAGCTTGTCTTTATGCGTTCTTTGGAACCTTAAGCGATGATACTAACTGTTTGAAGCTTTTGATCTTCATAACTAGTCGTTCGACAGCAACCACGAGAATTTCTTCCGCGGTCAGTGCTCCATTTGACTCTATGATAAGTATTGTCTCATCCTCATTGTCCCCATCCTTGACTATAGCCGCAGATGTTGGCTGCCACTTTGCATGGTCTTTGCCAGTGCCGAGCCTAGCATATGCTTCGAATTTCAATTTTTGATTGGGAGCTAAAACGACGATCGGAATGTCTTTACTCACGGGCTTGACCGCCTCATCCTCTGAGACTAGCTCACCTGAGGCCACCGCGACAGTCTTTTCGTTCGCCTCGGCATCCAGAACTAAAAGAACTCTACATTTACTGCATCCTAGCGTGCTCTTGCAGTCGCATTCATGCGGCATGACAAACCTTCCAGGAACAGTCCGAAGTGGAATTAGTCCAAGCCTGTGTGCAACCGCTTCATCGTGCATAACGGACGAGTTTTCAAGAATTACCACATCATCTATAGCCAATGTAGAAACTTCGCTTATAGCCAACCTTCTGAGAGAGTTAACATATTGTCTTGGGATATTTCCGAATTTAACAACAATTCTTTCGTTTGTTTTTTCAATAATTTCAGCAGATGCAGAAACCAATACTTAAGACAAAGGTCCAAAACAACCTTAAAAATCTACCGAAAATTCCAAAATTTCTCTTTCTTGAGCGGCATATATATTCTAGAAATAGATGATCTCCGTAAATGACGGAGAAATTCACAGTCGTTCGCCTCGTTTTAGATGGGGACAAATTTGAGCTATTAGTAAAGCCTGACCCAGCACTTGAATACAAAATGGGCAAAAGATCTGATATTTCAGGCGCCCTTGCTTCAGATGAAATATACTCTGACGCCAATAGGGGCTCAAGAGCAGGAAGCGACAAGCTGATGAAGCACTTCAAGACTACTGATCCAGCAGACATTGCTAAACAGATTCTCTCAAGAGGTGAGCTCAACCTTACCACAGATCAACGTAGGAGGATGGTAGAGGAGAAGAAGAGGCAGATAGTGCAATTGATAAACAGGGGCTTTGTCGACCCAAAGACACACCTGCCCCATCCTATAATGAGAATAGAGGCAGCCATGGAAGAAGTGAGGGTGCCCATAGACCCCTTTAGAAGGGCAGAAGATCAAGCTAAGGTCATAGTAGATGCGCTTAGAAAGACTTTACCATTAAAGTCCGAGACCATTAAGCTGACCGTCACTGTGCCCCCGCAATTTGCAGCTCAATCATACAGCGCACTCAAATCTACGGGGGATCTTCAATCTGAGGAGTGGCTTGCAGATGGGTCACTTAGGGCAATGCTTAACATCAATGCTAGTATCAAGGGACAATTCCTCGAGCGGCTTGGCGCAGTGACAAGGGGTACAGCCCAAGTGAGGACAAATTAAAAAAATGACCCACACTTAAAAATATAAGTGCGCTATAATCTACCAGCAAAGGAAGAGAAAAGAAAATGATGAAAAATGACCATACGCCTATGAAAGGGCCTTTTGACCCAGTGGTGAGCTTTTGAGCCATGCATGAGGTGAAGCGAAGATATGTCATCCCCGGAGACAAAATTGCCGAGGGAAATTTTAGACCTCTAACGAATGTTATAAGATCAGGAAATGAGCTTATTGCAACGAGAATTGGAATTGCAGAAACCGGGCGTGAAGGGGTCAAAGTTATACCGCTATCAGGCGTATATATCCCTAGAGTAAATGACTTGGTTATTGGCAAGATCATAGATCACTCCTCGCTCTCGTGGGAAGTAGACATTAACTCTTGTTTCTCTGCTCATCTTCCTGCCCAGGATGTATTTGGAAGAGATTTTTCACCTGCACGAGATGACATGACGAAGCATTTTGCAATAGGAGATATGGTAACTGCGAGGATCATTGCATTCGACCGGACGCGAGATCCCATGCTTACCGTTCAAGATCGAGACCTTGGGAAAATCCCCAGAGGTGAACTGCTGAGAATTTCAGCCACCCGGGTTCCGCGCCTTATAGGCAAACGCGGCTCTATGATTCAAACCATAGAGCAAGCAACCCAAACAAGGATTCTAATAGGTCAAAATGGAATTGTAGTTGTGACAGGTAGGTCGCCGGAGGGGGTAGACTTGGCAGTCAGGGCAATTAGGATGGTAGAAGAGGAAGCTCATACAGCAAACTTGACCCAACGCATTAAGGGACTCCTAAATGTCCCAGAACCTACGACATCTCAAGAGATGAGTCCAGTGACGACAGCGGATACTAAACCTGTAGAAACTGGGTCTACAATCGATGAGGTAGAGGAAGAATTGGAGGTCGAAGGTGAAAAGTGACCCAGACAAGAAATTTAATAGATGAAGATGGCAAAAGAACAGATGGCAGAGGCCCTGATGAATTAAGGGCTGTTAGAATAACTGTTGGCTCGGTGAAAAATGCAGATGGATCGGCATTTATAGAATTTGGAAAAAACAAGATACTGGCGGCCGTATATGGCCCTCGAGAAGTGCATCCTAAGCACATGGCACTTCCTGACAGGTGTGTGCTTCGCTGCCGTTACCATATGGTCCCATTTTCCACCGACACCAGAAAGAATCCTGCACCCTCTAGAAGAGAAGTTGAGATATCCAAAGTGATGCGGGAGGCATTAGAGCCCGCTCTTATGCTCCAGGATTATCCAAGAGCAGCCATCGATGTTTTTGTAGAAGTACTTCAGTCAGATGGTGGCTCTAGGTGCGCTGGCATAACGGCTGCAGCAGTTGCGCTGGCAGACGCAGGTATTAGCATGCATGATCTGGTCGCCTCGTGTGCGGCAGGCAAGGTAAATGACAAGATCGTGTTGGATATCAATGACGAAGAGGACAAGGAAGGTCAAGCAGATATGCCTGTTGCATACATGCCTCGGCTAGAACAGGTGACACTTTTGCAGTTGGACGGTAGACTCGCACCAGATCAATTTGACGAATGTATTGACAAGGCAATTGGTGGTTGTAAGATGGTTTATGAAATCCAAAAGCGAGCATTGACGCAAAAATACTTTGGGAATGAAACCGAGCTCAAGGAGGAAGAACAATGAGTTCATCAAAGAGATCAACTATAATCGTTGAACACCTTCGCAAGCAACAGATGTGGGATGCACTATCGAGGGGAAAGAGGCTCGACGGCAGAGACTTTAGCGAAATCAGACCGCTTGTGATTGAAACGGATGTTATCAAGAAGGCAAATGGTTCTGCGAGAGTGAAGTTGGGTGAAACCGACGTGATTGCGGGAGTTAAAATCGAGACGGGAGAACCTTTTGAAGGTCTTGAGAATAAGGGCGCTCTGATTGTTTCAGCAGAAGTGCTGCCTACGGCATCTCCGTACATTGAGCCTGGCCCGCCCGATGAGGAGGTAGTCGAGCTTGCACGCGTTGTAGATAGGGGCGTCAGGGAATCAGAGATGATTGACTTAGAAAAGCTTGTCCTAGTACCTGGAAAGATAGTATATACAATATTTGTCGATTGCAGCGTGCTAAACGCTGACGGCAACCTGTTTGATGCAACATCCTACGCCACTGTCTCAGCCCTATTAACCTCAAAGCTACCTGTATTTGAAATGCAGGATCAAAAAGTAGTCGATACTGGCAGCACGCAGCCAATGCCTGTGACAAGCTCTCCTGTCTCAATCACTGCCGCAAGAATTGGCGAACACGTATTAATAGACCCAACTGCGGAAGAAGAAGCCTGCATGGACTCTAGAATCACCATAACCACAACAGACGAGGGTTTTTGTGCGACCCAGAAAGGCTATACAGGATCTTTCACACCCGAGCAAATTAAGAAAGCTGCTCAAGCAGCAACAATTAAAGGAAAGGAAATACGGGCCAAATTGAAGGGATTAACAGTAAACAATGGCTAAGAGAAAAAAAGCTTCCACAGCTTTGAGTGGACTCGGCGTCAAATTTGGAGCGACAGTTCGTAAACGTTACGGCAAGGTGCATAGAACTCTTCATAAGAAGCGTAGATGCCCTTCATGTGGTTCAATTAGATTTGGCCGTTTAGCAGCCGGGATATGGCACTGCCCTAAGTGCAACTACAAGATTGCTTCAGGTGCATATGACATTGAGCTTGACAAGCTACAAAGCTAGAGTAGTACTGTCTACAACATCTAAGCATATGACAGCTTGCATCTGTGATGCGCTTGCTCCAGATCTCCGTCTCCTGCCTTCAACTGACTCTAGAGCAGAGGTCTCCCTTAGAGAGACTGAACTTGTTTTTAACTTAGAAGCTGCTGATTTAGCATCTTTGCGAGCAAGTATCAACTCCTACCTAAGGTTGGCAGATGCATCATACAGATGCTTAACGCTATGATTTTATATGCTCCTTCTCTGAATAAGTGTGCAGTTTATGAGTGAACAAGAACTTCCTCCATGGGTAAGGGAACAAGTGTCCCGGTTACAGCAGCTCCAACAGAATCTGCAGGCAATAATGATGCAAAAGCAACAACTGGAAGTGGAATTGGCAGAGACTGATAAAGCTCTTCAGGAGCTAAACAAAGCCAGCGCTGATGACGCGATTTACAAAAATGCAGGATCAGTGCTCATCAAAACTAAGAAGGAAGATGCCCTCAAGGAGCTGGGTGAAAAGAAGGAGCTATCAAATACTCGTGTTATGGTTCTTGGCAAGCAAGAGACAAGAGTAAAAGAAAATCTTAAGGAGGTTGAAAACAAGATAAACGAAATGATCAGGGGCATGCAAGCTGGTGGTGGCTCGCCATCAACCGGATCATCAGGCAGCGGAGGCCCTAGACAACTAGGTTAATTGCAAAGTCGGACTTGAACTCTACGGTATAAATCTCGAACACAGATATTTCTCACTTCCCTAGTAGTAGTTGTGGAAAGATTAAGCTCTGAGATACTCAAAATCTCGAAGCTTGCAGCAAACGATGTCTGCCAAAACAACCGTTTGGGCTGTGTTCAGCCATTTTATACCATTGGATCACGAATATATAGTTCTAGAGATCTGAACCGGAGTATCCCAAGTGCCTGTTAGAATTGTTGTGGATGAGAGGGAAAGGAACAGCAATATACCTGAGCTACTGAAAAGTGCAGGCGCCTTCATCGACTTTACGCAGTTAAAAGTAGGTGATTATCTCGTTTCATCTGAAACTGCCGTAGAGCGCAAGACCGTGCGAGACCTAGTAAGCTCTATCTATGACGGTCGGTTATTTGTACAGTGTTCTGACCTAGTGAAGTATTATCAGAAGCCCTTATTGGTAGTCCAGGGCAACATTTCAGAGCTTGTGGAAACTTCTGAAGATGTGGAGGATGGCGAGACTAAGCCCCATGCGGAGAAGATGCTGTTGGCATATGACGCCCTCATCACCGTGACGATGGAGTTTAGAATCCCAACCATTCATACTCCCTCTGCAGAACAGACTGCACAGCTTTTAGTTACATTAGTGAACAGAAGCTTACGAGATGGAAAGGCCACCGGTCCACTGTTGAGGAAAATTAAAAAAGAAAATCCTCTTTATATTCAGCAGCTCTCAGTCCTTGCATCCTTGCCTGGTATAGGAGATAAACTTGCGACACGTATGCTCAGGAAATTTGATACTCCAATTAGGGCATTGAATGCCTCAGCAGCAGAACTATCAATCATACCCGGCTTTGGTCTAACAAGGGCTGAACGAGTGCGTAAGGTCCTCGATACGTCTGATAATGTTAAACAAGCGATGCAGAGGACTCTGTTTGATGATCAAAACAAGTAAACTACCACCATCCAAATTTCGGACATCAGAAGAAAGATTTACGAAGAGTTATTGCTTGGTTCAGATTATGGATCCCAAAACTTATTCTATTATGCATCAAGAGAGGCTGTCTGGGAAGGCCAGGCGTCTTTGTATTTTCGCCTCAATCTGTTGCCACAGAGTCCACACTCTTTTGCGTTAACTCCAAACGTCTTACCGCATGCGCTACAATACGCTATCCACCTTCTTGTACGTATGGATTCTCTGCTGGCCATAGACTTAACTGGGATCTTCATGCTTAATGCGACATTTGCAACTGCATAATCATTTGTTATTAATGTGATATTTAGCTTAAAGGCAAGAGCTATAATTGAGATATCAGCCTCAGAAAGTTTTGCATAGTCACCAGTCCTTATTGCTATGGTGATCACTTTCTCAACACTTTTTCTGTCAGAGTCCAATACTTGTAACTTGTTGGATTCAATTAACGCTTCGATGGCTCCTAATGATTTTTTGATATGCTTTATTTCGTTAAAAACAGCACACGTGGTGTAATACCGGTTTGAAGATGCACTAAATACTAAGCCAGTATAAAATGCACCAGCATCAAGAGCATAACTAAACGCGGAATCTTGAGAATCCAAGCTTTGTAAGCTGCCTCATTCCTTTTTTTTGAAGTCGTAGGAAAATAGCATCCTCTGAACTACGCATAATTTTGATAGGTTCTTCTGCGTGAATCTTGAATGTTTCTTGGCCGTCAAGTACCAGATTGGATTCATGCGTACTCCTTATGAGGATTTCTTCCGTTGGAAGCACAAGGTGTGGCATTCTGTTAACAGAGGCAACAGGAGTCAAACTTAAGCTGCTCATACCCTCATGCAGTACTGGGCCACCAACGGAAAATGAGTGACCAGTGGAGCCAGTGGGAGTAGAAATCAATATGCCATCCATCCGTTGGCTTATTTCGTCACCCATCAACATAATCGATAATAGAGGCGTTCTTGTTAGATTCACTCTTATAATTAAGATGTCATTCAAAACTGGCGGGAAAAGCCTACCATTGACAGAAGCTTGAATTCTTATCCTACAATCATAAAAATACCTGCCTGCAAGTATTGTGTTGACTGCCTCCTCTATCGATTGTGTATCTATTTCAGATAAGATCCCACGGTGACCCCCGCTATTTATGCTAAAGAGAGGAACTTTTGCTGGAGCAATGCGAAAAGCCCTCAACGTAGTTCCGTCTCCACCTATCGCAAAAACAAGGTCAAGCTTGAGGTCCTTCAATTCTTCAGGTTTGATCGGGATTGCATCTTCGATTATGAATGGTAGTACAGAGTGAATTCTAATTTTGGTCTTGTTGAGCAAAGATGCAACCTTTATAGCTGCACTATCTGCCTCACTGCTACCAATCTTCGTTATTATGGCCACATTGTGGATGTTTGGTGTCATCTCATCGCGCTGCTATAACGGCAGACGAGTTCTTAAATGCCTTTACTTCAACGATAAGTTATAAGTATAACCCAGAGGTAGCCATCATTATGACGAACAATGAGTACGCAAATCCAGAAGTACTGTTTGAGACTGAATGGGTTGCAAGTAACTTGGATAATCCAAAACTCAAGATTTTGGAGGTGGACTATGATCCTGAGAATTCTTATAAGGAAGGACATCTCCCTGGCGCACATCTTGTATGGTGGAGACGAGACATTAACGATCCTATCCGCCGAGATATCATTGACAAGCAGCAGTTCGAAAACCTCATGAGCAGGGTTGGCGCAACCCCCGATAGCGAGCTTATTCTATACGGTGATTTTAACAATTGGTTTGCAGCTTTTGCATTCTGGGTTTTCCAATATTATGGACACAAAAAAATCAGAATAATGAATGGGGGCCGGAAAAAGTGGGAGCTAGAAGGACGCCCATATTCAAAGGATGAACCATCGACTTCACCATCACAATATGTAGCCAAGCCTCCAGAAGAAGGTATTAGAGCATACATGCCAGATATAAGGAGAGCCATTGAAAGAGCAGAACAGACGGTCCTCGTTGATGTGCGGTCACCCAAAGAGTTTTCCGGTGAAATTACAGCTCCTCCGGATTACCCGACGGAACATGCGCAGAGAGGTGGACATATACCTGGTGCAAAGAATATTCCTTGGGCCCAAGCAGTCCGGGAAACAGATGGCACCTTCAAAAGTCGTGAAGAACTCGAGTCACTATATGAAGGTAAGGGGATAACTCCTGACAAGCACGTGATTTGCTATTGCCGAATTGGCGAACGCTCATCACACAGCTGGTTCGTACTCAAATACTTACTAGGCTATCCATCCGTTCGCAATTATGATGGCTCGTGGACTGAGTGGGGTAACATGATAGGAAATCCGATAGAAAAATAAGCTCTTTCTCTCTTTGTATCATATATGCGGCAACAAGGAAATCCAGTCAAGAAAGGCCAGTTTTATTTAATTCATGATCATGATCTAAATATAGTACTGGAGGACAAGACAAAACGCGGTCTCGAAGTGAAAGAGACTGTCATTGATGAAAGGTTAGGAGTGCAAACAGATAAGGGTATGATATACGACTTTGATGGTATAGGGCATAAAGTTGGAATTAGGTGGTATTTCCCCAAGTCAAAATATGAATTAGAACATGTCATTAAAATTGGAGAGGAAATCGAATTACGTTACAAGGCAATAAGAGAGATGACATGCCCTGATGATGAATAACATAATATAGATCGAAATACTTTTAGGCGAATCAAATCTAGATAGTTTTAGACATCATGTCTATCTTATTAAAGGATAGGGTCTGGACGATGCTATCCGAAGTTGCTAAGAGAGGAGTTTATCCATTGCATGGCAACCGTCTTGGTCTATTCCGTATCCCGCTCGAGGTCACCCAAAAATCCGAAATACAGAGTATCATTGACGACCTTAAGAAGTCTGGATTCAAAATCGACACTCATGCAGACAGGATTTATGTAACTTACAATTGGACAGAAAAAGGGATTGATCAACTCTCTGGCAAAGATATGTCGGCTGATCTAAGTCTCACGGTAGAGATCGTTACAGGAGAGGTCATCGACATTATCTACCAGATAAGACCTCTGGAATACTTCGGAGATCCCTATTGGATTAGAAATTACCGCCAGAAAGCAGATCAAAGCGCCAAGATGGTTATTGACACGATAATGCGTAACACCAAGATAGGTGATAAGTTTATCGCTCACTTGCAGAAGTCAGAAAAGTTGTCTCTTGAATCTGCCATCAATAGGTTGGAAGAGATGGCGCCACTCGCGAAGAATCCAAAAGCCCGAAGTGCAACAGCCCTTGCTCCGACAGATGGTAAGATACCTACTGCTCCTGCCTCTCAAGAGGCCAAAATTCCGCCACAGCTGACTCCTCCTGCAGCAACTGCAGCAACAGCACCAAGCAGTGCTGGTGCAGCAGGTCCAACTACTATATCGCTTGCAGGCACAGGAACAAGCTATAGCAAAGTAGAAGGCCCAATTGATGCCAAGTTCAAAGAAAAAAGACAACCTGTTGGTACCTATCAAGGAATCAAAGTATGGGGGCCGATTGACCCTCCAGGACAACTGGGGATATGGGGTCAA
>JBJMEA010000142.1:0-34380 GCA_045809625.1 Nitrososphaera sp.
ATGCATTAGTACCTGTTGATGATGCATTAGTACCTGTTGATGATGCATTAGTAGATGCTGCAATACTCCTCAATGAGGGCGGCACCTCAAGCATTTCAGTACTCAGCTTTGCCTCAGGAGGCAATCCATATTGTTTGCGTAGCGACTCTTGTTGTTGTTGCATAATTTGAGTTGAAAAAGCTGGACCTATGTGTCCAAATCCTATATACAATGTGATTATCACTGCTAATGAAACGCCCATTACAAGTATGCCCAATGCAACGCCACGCATATGTGAAGAGTAACCTTTGTTTCCTTCGTTATCTGAATGTGGAGAGGACATTTCTTTCGCTAGTATCTTAACTACACCATTATATATAGAATGGAAATACGGTTGGGACATAACGATAATATAAAGGCTCATTGACGAGGTAGCTGTAGTAGAAGAACTATAGGAATAGTCATTTGGACATGCCTAAATTCTGTATATTTAAATGAATAACAGACCAAATGGCACACTACTCAAGAAGAATCAGAATTTGAGATTTGTCATTACATTAAAAATTTTTGAAGCTCAAGTTTAAATGCAGTTTTACAAAAGTTCATGAATATACTGTTAGCGTTAGAAATTCAAGAAATTCTTAAAACAGTAAAGCAGTTGTTTCAATAATAATATAGGCTTTACATAATTCTTTTAACTAATCCAAACTATGTTCTCTGCTTGAATAGTGATTTTTATTATAAATATGTACGATGGTAATAAATATCGGCAGTAATCCACTATCAGTGAAGGATATTGAAGCGTGCTATTCTGGTTATGATTATTTGCGCAGGTGCAGTATTGGCTTCAGTTAGCGCTCTCGGATACCATGCCCCTTTTCAATATGATTTAAGACATAAAATATCCCCGGACACGACAATTGCTCAAGGAGTAGAGTCGGCGGTTAGTCCACCCAATGCTACGACAAACTCAGTTCAGACAGTAACAAACAACAGCTTAACATTGGAAGATTTATTTACAAAGACCCAACCATCAGTAGTTCAGGTCAGCAGTATTTCAAATGAAAATAGCCCCCTTTCGGGAGCTAGTATAGGCTCAGGATTTATATACGATAAAAGTGGCCATATCATTACTAATTATCATGTAATCGCTGGAAGCGGCGGCAATGATGTAAGCATAACATTTCTGGATGGGACGGTTTATAGAGCAACAATAGTAGGTACAGATCAGTATAGTGACCTCGCAGTACTACATGTCGAGGATGATGTTCCTGCAGACAAGCTAGTACCCTTGCCTCTGGGAAATTCTTCTGCATTGCGAGTAGGTCAAGAGGTAGTGGCAATTGGCAATCCATTTGGGCTGTCAGGTTCTATGACAGAAGGGATCGTTAGTGGCCTCAACAGATTGATTCCGGTTTATCAGGATTCACTTTCAGATGTTGCAGCACCTGCTTTTAACATCCCAAATGTAATTCAGACTGATGCAGCGATCAACCCTGGCAATTCAGGCGGCCCACTTTTGGATATGCAAGGTGAAGTCATTGGCATCAATTCTGCTATCTTCTCTACAACAGGTGGTTCTGCAGGAGTAGGATTTGCAATTCCTTCAGACGCAATAGCCAATATAGCTCCAGTATTGATAGAAAAAGGTACTTATCAACATCCATGGCTTGGAGTCTCTGGAATAGACATGACACCAGAAATAGCAGAAGCGATAGGCCTTGGAGAACCGAAGGGATTTTTAGTTATAGACGTAGCACCTGGTGGTCCTGCAGCTAATGCGGGAATCCAAGGAGGCGACACTCCAACGCAACTCAATGGAATGGAGATTGCACTCGGTGGAGATGTGATTTTAGCAATAAATGACAAAGATATAAGGAAAATAGATGACATGCTTGGATATCTACAGCAGGCAACAGAAGTTGGAGAAACAGTTACACTTACAATATGGAGAGATGGACAAGTAACCCAAACTAATGTGACACTTGGAGCAAGACCAAGCTTACAAGAATCACCTTAAAAAGATGAATGATAGCTATCCAGCCTACCTTCGTGAAAGGTGAAAAAAGATATTTCTGCAAACTTTAATTTTTATCTCGGATCATATGCTATAGGAATCGGTAGGCGTTAATGTAGCTGAACCAGTGACATATTGTATATCAGGATCCTCATCCAACATTTTGCCTAACTCCTCAATTGACATTCTTATTGCTTTGAATTTTAGAGTTTTTTCCTCTTCAATCTTTGACATTCGTTGATATTTTTGATAGATCCACTCCTTCTTTTGATTAATATCCAAATCTGCTGGATACACTACTCTAAAGACTACGCTACCTTCCCAATCAGGGTACCTAGTTTGATAATACAAGATATCAAGAAGAAGGCTTTGATCCACTTTGGGCATCAAGAGCTGAGATTCCTTAAGGAGGTTTTGATAATCGCTCTTTATCTTAACAGCAGCAGACGTTGTTGAAGGACTTACTTGGGTTTCTGCACTGTCTACGATATGACTATCGTGGGTCATACTTTTCTTTGAATCTATATGTCTTTTAACAGTTGCACTACATTCTTTCTCATCGCAGAGAATACATGAACCCAGATACTGTCATAGGTGGTTATTATTATTATTATTCTACCCAGTGGCTCATGCAAACTTGTAATTGTGTTCTACAAATTCCCCATCTTCTTTCAAACGTACAACACCCATCTCATCAAAATCAGCAATAGATGACTTGGGTATGAGATATTTGTTTGGTGTTATCGGACCATATGTAGCAATAATTTTTTCAGGTTGAATGGACTCAACTACTCCAATGTCTTTGCCATCCCTAGTAAAGACGGGTTTATTTACGATCTTCTGCCAATCATCAATTTTTTTCTCAACCGGAGATGCCATATGCCCAAATTTTTATGCACTGCATTAGATTTAATTGTTCCAACGCTTCAGCACAAACGACTTACGGTATCTCTTTTATTTACTTCTAGAAGATCTCATTTAGAAGATCGTGTACGGTTGTAATACGGTAAGTGCCTATATCTTGCTAACATACACAATATCCTGCCTGCATCAGATATGTCTGATGCTCAGAGGTCAGTTGTGTGCATTGATGTCAATAAAAAGGGAGCAAAGGGCGTCATAGATGACTCAGATTTTGGAGAGGTGCTCGAAGTGAGCAGAGCACTATTTGCTAACAAAAAAGGAAAGACAAGTAAAGAGGAATATTTTCATTCCAAGGTATTTGGTAAAGGGGTTTAACGACAAGATACTATGGTTCAATGCTTCCCAAGATCAGCTACCAATATGGAATCGCAACTCACCACCAGACTAGAATGAATATTCTAACCATAAGGCACAACAGAGTTCAGGTTCAGGAAATATTGAAACAGACGTGTACATCTTATGCAAAAGCGACTAAATATGTCAGAAGACAAATGCGCATCCGAGACAGCAACTAAGATGAATCAATCATCAAAGCTAAGACTATCTAAGAATTACCTGTTACGCATGAAGAGCTTATAGTAGAAGGGAGAACAGCAGATAAATCATCTAGAAAGGCCGCAACAATAACGAAAGCACCATTCGAGTCCACAATAGATATGAAAGTTCAGATATGTGACGATAAAATAGAGGTAACAAAGGAACAGTATTACGAAAGAAGAAGTTGTGACAAAGAAGAGGCGCGGGACTAGGATCGAAGGTAATAGGCAGGCGAGCGAAAAGGAGTGAAACAACAACCATCAAGGAATAATGAACATGTACCGATAATTTGATGAAAAAGAGTCCAAAAATAGATCAACAAGACTGGCAGACCCGCTACTAAAGTGTTACAAGTACGCCTTCGACAGCGAGCTAGCTTGTTGTTTTTTCATGACACTTCTGATCTCACATCATCGTTGAATTGTCAATCTCTCATCTTATCTGTCCGCTCATATGGCGAGGAGCGTGCAGCATTCATAGAAAAATTATCCTAAGATCATATTATATAAATTGGCAGATAATCCTTAAATGCAAACAAGCCACTTGGTTTGTAATGAACATAACACTTTTTCAGGTCGTTACCGCAGCTGTCTTGGTTTTGTCTGTATATGCTCTATCCACACCACCGCCATCATCATTATTCGCGCAACAACTGACTAGCAATTACTCCTTTGTAACATCTTGGGGGAGCCGAGGATCAGGATTTGGTCAATTCAGTCAACCCTTTGATGTTGCAACAGATTCAGCGAGCAATGTCTATGTGACTGATTTTACGGCTCTTTCAAATCAAGTGCAGAAGTTTTCCTCTGATGGGACATTCATGCTTTCGTGGGGCTACCTTGGAACTGGGGGAGGAGGTTTCGCAAATCCAGCTTCCATAGCCATTGATACTAACGGTGTAGTGTATGTAACAGATTGGGGTGACGCAGAACAGGCAGTGCAGAAATTCACATCTGACGGTGCTTTTCTTGGCTTATGGGGTTCTACAGGTCTTGGCGAAGGTGAGTTCATAAACCCTGCCGGTATTGCAGTAGATTCTCAAGGATTTGTGTATGTTGGAGACTTTGGTGAGAACAACAATATACAAAAGTTTGACAGCGATGGCAATTTCATCTTAAGCTGGGGCTCGCCTGGATCAAATGATGGTCAATTCATGAATCCTGCAGACATAGCCATCGATTCTCAAGGTATTATTTATGTAGTCGACAATGGAAATGATCGAGTTCAAAAGTTTGACAGCGATGGAAACTTTCTAGGAAAATGGGGGACAATGGGTTCGGGGGATGGACAATTTAATTCGCCTAGCGGAATAGCCATAGATTCATCATCTGGCAACATTTTCATAGTAGATAGAGGCAATGACAGGGTTCAGGTTTTTGACAACAATGGCAATTTCATAACTAAATGGGGTTCAAGGGGATCAGATGATGGTCAATTTAATAACCCAATAGGAGTCGCTGTAGGTGCAGATGGAAGAGTCTATGTAACCGATGAAGGCAATGACAGAATCCAAGTATTTAGTAGTGGTAGTAATAGTGGAGCAACATGAGGCTAAAGTAGGTCATTGGACACAATATTATCGACCTTTTTAGAGTGCATTTCAAACATTAATATACGATTTGGCACTATTTCGACTGGGATGCAAATTAGATTCTCATCTTTTGTTTTCATTGCTTTTCTGCTTCCAGCATTAGTTATGGTGGTACCTATTTCTCTAGGTGTCACTTCTGTATATGCACAACAAGGACCTACCGTTGCACCAGATAGTGATGGTAATCAAGGACTACCACCAGGTCCTCCAGAACGCTTTCCTCTCCCATTTGATCAACAACAATCGCCGTTTGCTCAAGCAAGGAATTTTTCCTTTGGACCCATCGCCAGTATTCAGAATAACGAATCAGGCCAACCTGCGTGGATTGTTCTTGGATTCTGGAGAGGCAACTTGCTTTCATTCAATGAGACAGCGACAACTACTGAAAATAGCACGGGTAACACTTCCAGCTCGATATCAGGGGCACTATTCAACTCAAACCTCAGAATGATAAGGCTCAACGGTTCCGGAGAGCACACTCATGTGATCACGAATTTTGTATTATCAAATGTTTCCTCCAATGAAAATGGCACAACAACATATATCGGCAATTCCACGATCAGCATGCCGGACGCTCCAATAGTAGATGTACCTACTACAATTAAGATATCAGGAGAAATCATAAGCATCTTTCCAGACTCTTCAAAGGTGAATCACCACTTTGGCAATACTCCCATTTATGGAGCCCTCAGCGCAGAGCACGAAGAAGGTCCAAGACGACACTTGCCGCCTGGCCCGCTACGGCCGTTTCCTTAATTTTTGATCCCGTGATCACGACAATTTTGTTAGCCAAGGCCCTTATCATTTATCTTGACAAGTTCCATCATTATGTGGTGCCCCGCAGTAACAAGTGCATCATTCTGCTAACTTTACAGATGTAGGAATGCAAACAGGAATATTTCCATGGTGACATTTATCCAGAGAGGATATCCAAAAAGGTTCTCTTCACTTCTGGGAACGATCAGTAATGCCAAGAGTACATTGGAGATTCAAAAATCAAGCAAATGACACATCAAAGAAAGGATATCAATAACGATTATTAGTTCCAGGGCAGCAACCGTT
This sequence comes from Nitrososphaera sp., assembly GCA_045809625.1. Taxonomy (GTDB): domain Archaea; phylum Thermoproteota; class Nitrososphaeria; order Nitrososphaerales; family Nitrososphaeraceae; genus Nitrososphaera. The sequence goes on from JBJMEA010000142.1 coordinate 6,111, forward strand.
TCTAGATATGCTCAAGGTAGCTGTTATTGGGGCCACAGGTGCTGTGGGCCAAGAATTCATTTTAGCCCTGAATAGGCACAGATGGTTTGAACTGACGCAGGTCGCCGCATCTGAAAGGTCAGCAGGAAAAAAATACATCGACGCAATCCGTGATCCAAATTCTGGCATTTTGCGCTGGCACAATAGGGAGCAAGTGCCGGAGTATATCAAGGACATAGTAGTCAGCAAAGTAGAAGACATCAGGCCGGAGAATTTTGATCTAATATTTACTGCGCTTGAATCAGATGATGCAAAAATAATAGAGCCTAAGTTCGCTAAGACTACACCCGTAATCAGTACTGCTGCGGCATTCCGCTACGAAGCAGACGTACCAATACTGATACCAGGCATTAACGATAACCATGCTGAGCTGTTGAATATACAGAGAAAAAGACGCGGTTGGAAGGGATTTATTGCACCGTTGCCAAATTGCACGACAACAGGCATGGCAATAACACTAAAGCCGATACTAGATAGGTTTGGTATCGACAGAGTGTTTATGACTTCTATGCAAGCTCTTTCTGGCGCAGGAAGGTCTCCGGGCGTAATTGCGCTAGACATCATGGACAATGTTATCCCTTACATTCCAAAGGAAGAGGAAAAGGTACAAGTAGAGACAAAAAAGATCCTTGGCCAAATGAACAATGGTTCCATTGATCCGGCCTCGCTCAAGGTTAGCTGCACTTGTACAAGAGTCCCAGTACTTGACGGTCATACAGAGTCAGTATTTGCGGAAACTAAGCAGGCAGTTGAGGCACAAGATGTAAAGGAAGAAATGATAAAATTTTCAAAAAATGTAACTATAATGGGCCTACCAAGCGCACCAAAAGACTATATTATCGTGCACGATGATCCAACAAGGCCGCAACCAAGAATTGATAGAGAAATAAATGATGGCATGACTACGGCTGTCGGACGGATCCGCAAGGACACAGCATTTGACAACGGCATTAAGTATATGCTCCTTTCACACAATGAAAAGATGGGATCGGCAAAAGGAGCTATCCTACTTGCAGAATTGCTGAAGGATCATAACATGATCTGATCACAGTATATATAATATTCCATCATCACGAATACAATAGCTGCAGTTGTGCGTGCTAGTGATCTCAGGAATACTAGGGCCCACTAAATGTTAAGGAGCGAACTCACAAACACCATCATCAGCAGATGCTTCGTGTTAGGATTGTTGCACTTTATCACGATCAATTATAATAATAATAACAATCTTTATCAACTAAACCTAACACGAAGAAATAAGTGGAGAGCAGAAACAAGAATCAAGAAAAATACGGTGGAAATAGTGTCCTTTCAGAATTGACTGCCCACGACTTAGAACGATTGATTTCGCATGAGACCGTAGGAGTATTAATTTTTGGAGCTTGTGAGAATCACGGCGATCATATGCCATTTGGATCTGATTTCATCATGCCATTTGAACTTGCCAAAAGAGTTGCCGCCCGCTATGCTAAAAAAATGGTTATTTTTCCTCCAATTCCATATGGTGTAAGTTCTCACCACAAAGACTTCTTTATGACAGTTAGTTTTGAGCCAGACACTATGACCAATGTAATACGAGATATTTTGCAGAGCCTAGTAAATAATAACATAAAACATATTCTAATAATAAACGGCCACGACGGTAATATTGCACCTATCGAATTAGCATCTAGAATTATTAAGGAAAGAAACCCCGCTGTTGTAATATCTTGTCTAGAATCTTGGTGGACTTTAGTTGGATCAATAGATAAAGAACTGTTTGATGTTTGGGAGGGTCTAGGACACGGAGGAGAGGCAGAAACATCTGCAATGCTTGCAGTCAGACCGGACCTTGTAAATATGGCAGTGGCGCCTAAAGACGTTATACCAGAACTTCCAGACTATGTGAGGATATATTGGAAGTTCAATGAATTGACAGGCACGGGAGCCACTGGCGCTCCCAGAAAGGCAACGAGGACAAAAGGAGACAGAATAATATCTATTCTTGAAAATGTTCTTCTATCGTTTTTGCAGAATATGGAAAAGAATCTATGGAGATATGGTATTGGTAGTGGCAATACATAGCAGAAAATATCCTTACCATCTGATTACGGTAAGGATTTCAGAGGATGAATGAGCTTCTGTTCTAGCAGCATATTTAAACCAAAATAGGATGATTGAGAACATGCCAGCGTGAAGGCAATCTTTTGATAAATGAAGTAAGCATTACAGGTATTCTGCTCGCTACACCACCTTGATAAAGGTGCAGCAAACCCACAGTAGTGAGGATTTTTGCTCTGAAATGTTTTTATTATGAGATTGAGAGTTGCAATGATATATATGTCGAGTACATCTCTTTCTTCAGTCCCCAATATAGGCGATAAGGCCCCAGATTTTGAACTCCCAGATGTAGACCAAAAATGGAGGAAATTGGATGAATTTAAAGATAAAAAAACAATTATTGCGTTCTTTCCAGCGGCAGAATCTCCAGTATGTACGGTAGAAATGTGCGCCTTTCGTGACCAACTTGACGAACTTCGAGACCATGGCGCAAATGTAGTAGCTATTTCCGTTGACAGTCCCCATGCGAACAAGGCATTTACTCAGAGTCGTCGTCTTAACTTTCCAGTATTGAGTGACTACAGACGGGACACCATCAAAAAATATGGCATTGTGATGAGTAAACTTGGTACTATGGAAGGCTACAATGCAGCAAAGAGGTCAGTCTTTATCCTTGATGAAAACGGTACAGTAATCTACAGATGGGTTTCAGATAACCCAACCATAGAGCCAGACTATAAAGAGATCAAAGGAATTCTTCAGAACGCCAGGAAATAGCTTGATCTTACATCCTAGCAGTAATAATGATAGATAAGAGTACTAATGATTTAGTAGCTATTCAATAATCGCCAATATGTCATTCCTTGCTACACTGGCGCCCTGCTTTACCTTTATTTCTTTCAGGTTGCCGTCTTTATGAGCCTTTACTGCTACTTGCATCTTCATTGATTCTAACACGACTATAACATCACCCTTCTTAACTGCGGTTCCGAGTTTTGCTGAGATGTTAACCACCCTGCCGGGAATTTGGCTTGTAAGGTTGCGGTCACCAGCTCCGACCCCTCCCGTTGCAGATGTCTTCTCAAGCACTTCTGTCAATTTGCCATGCTTTTTTACCACCAATGGCTGGCCATCAATCATTACTCTCACTTCTGAAGTTCCCGATTGCAAGATCTTGGCAGAGTGAAAACTATTATCCAACATAAATTCAAATTCATTAGTCCCAGATTTTAGTAATCGTAATACATGTTGTTTACCCCCTATCTTTACCAGCACAGAATTGTTCTCAGCAGTACGTAGCACTTCACCATCTAAAATCTCAGGAAGATCATCGATTTTGAACTGCATTCTATGGCCTCGTCATTTTCCACTTTGACCTGCCAGCAGAGCTCTCCTGAATAGCCGCAGTTTTCCGTACAAATTCTGACCGCAAGAGAACTGCTGCAACTGCAGCCTTTGCGCTTTTCTTGGCTGATTCCTTTGCATTCTCAGTCATCTTGTCAAGGATCTTGAAGCGTTCAAGATAATCGGTGGAGAGCTCGCCATGGATAAAGTTTGGATCATCCATTATAGTTTTGTAAAGCGGAATTGTAGTATTGATACCCTCTATCATGAATTCATGAAGAGCATTTTTCATCCTAATTCTTGCCTCATCAAAGGTGCTTCCCCATGCCAAAAGCTTAGCTACAAGCGAGTCATAATAACCAGATACATTGCAGCCGGGATAGAGATAGGTGTCAACCCTAATGCCAGGTCCATAAGGAATGTTGCAATTTGGTACAATGCCAGTCGAAGGTGCAAATTCATAAAATGGGTCTTCGGCATTAATCCTACATTCGATTGCACAGCCATTCATCTTCAAATCTTGCTGTTTGAACGGTATCTCTTCGCCCTGTGCTATGCTTATCTGCAGTTTTACAAGATCTAACCCTGTCACCAATTCAGTTACTGGATGCTCAACTTGTAAACGTGAATTAATCTCAATAAAGTAAAAGTTACCCTGAGGGTCACGTAAGAATTCGGCAGTTCCAGCATTCAAGTAATCTACAGCATCAACTGCTCTTACTGCAATTTCACCGACGCGTTCTCTTGTCTTTTGGTCTACCACAGGCGATGGTGACATTTCAATGAGCTTTTGATGACGCCTCTGAATGGAACATTCTCGTTCAAATAGATGCCTGCTGTTTCCATGAGAATCGCGTATAAGTTGAAATTCAATGTGCCGGATCCGCTCCAGATATTTTTCTACAAACAGCGCTGCCTTGCCAAAAGCTGCGCGTGACTCTGCTGATGCCATCTCGAACTCCTGTCTCAACTGTTTTTCATCGCTGGCGAGTCTAATACCTCGGCCTCCTCCTCCAAACGCGGACTTTAGCAAAACAGGGTAACCTGCTTCGCCAGCAATATCAGCTGCCTCTTCAACATCTTCAACAATGCCATCGCTTCCCGGCACTGTCGGGACTTTTGCTTTTTTCATAACAGCTTTGCATTTCATTTTATCACCGGTAACTTCCATAGCTTTGCTGGTTGGTCCAATAAAGATGATGCCATTTTTTTCGCACATCTCTGAAAAATTCTCATTCTCTGAGAGAAAGCCATAACCAGGGTGAATGGCATCTGCTCCCGCAGTTTTTGCAGTTTCAACCATCTTGGTCATGTTCAAGTAGCTTTGAGCGGGTGCTGCCGGCCCGATATGATATGCTTCGTCAGCTCGCTTTACATGTATTGCCCGGACATCCTCGTCAGAGTAAACAGCTATTGATTTTATTCCGAGGTCTCTACAGGCTCGAATGACCCTGAGAGCTATTTCACCCCTATTTGCAATCAGTATGCATGTTATCTTTTTCGACATTGCTATCACAGGTTGATGTTACCATGCTTCTTCCAAGGCCTTGACTCCTTCTTATTTGCAAGAGCGTTGAGTGCCTGTATTATCATAGGTCGAGTCTCCATCGGATCTATAACCACGTCAATAATACCTTTTTCTGCAGCTATATACGGGTTTGCGAATTTATCACGAAACTCTTTAGCTAGCTTTTTCTTTGTTTCTGCGGCACTTGGAGCGTTCTTTAACTCCCTCCTATGTATTATAGTGATTGCGGCTTCAGGACCAAGGACAGCAATCTCGGCGCTAGGCCAGGCGTAGTTGATGTCAGCGCGCAGGTTCTTGCTCCCCATGGCAATGTATGCACCACCATAAGCCTTGCCTATAATGCATGTCACTTTAGGTACAGTGGCCTCGCAATATGCGAACAGCAATTTGCTGCCGTGGCGGATAATGCCATTGTGCTCTTGATCTGTTCCTGGAAGGTATCCAGGTGTGTCAACAAGCGTCACTATTGAGATATTGAATGCATCACAGAATCTGATGAATCTAGCAGCCTTGTTTGACGAATTGATATCAAGTGCACCAGCAAGGTACATTGGCTGGTTTGCAATTATGCCAATTGACCTGCCACCCATCCTTGCAAACCCAACTATAATATTCTCAGCGAACAGCTCGTGCACTTCAAAAAAGTCGCCATTGTCGACGATTGACCGGATTATTTCTTTCATATCATACTGCTGGTAAGGATTCTCGGGGAGGATATTAATCAATTTGGGGTCGATTCTATTTGGGTCATCGTTTGTCTCGACTATCGGGGGCTCTTCAGCATTATTGTGAGGTATGAGAGACAAGAGTTTCTTTATCTTGTCAAAGCAATCGTATTCGTTGTTTGCGATAAAGTGGGCAACTCCAGATTTGGTAGCATGTGCACGCGCCCCTCCCAACTCTTCAAATGATACTTCTTGACTGAGTACTTCCTTGACTACTTCAGGACCAGTGACAAACATCTGGCCTACATTTTCAACCATCACAACAAAGTCAGTCATTGCAGGCGAATATACTGCGCCACCAGCGCTTGGACCTATGCTCGCTGTGATTTGAGGAATGACGCCAGAGGCCATTGTGTTATGGAAAAATATTTCACCATAACCATCAAGGCTCATGACGCCCTCTTGAATACGCGCACCACCAGAATCAATTATGCCGATTATGGGACAGCCGACCTTCATGGCGTGATTCATCGCCTTGGCTATTTTCTTGCTTGTCATTTCGCCAAGTGAACCACCGAGAACTGTGAAATCAAAGGAAAATAGGAAAACCTGTCGCCCGTTTATGGTTCCAAAGCCTGTAACAGCTCCATCCCCATAGAATTTGGACAGCGCAGGATCATCACTTCTATGCGTTACATATTTATCGAGCTCTACAAACGAGCCCTCGTCAAGCAATAGAGCGATCCTTTCCCGAGCAGTGAGCTTGCCTTTAGAATGCTGAGCTTCGATCCTCTCCTGACCGCCGCCACTCTCAGCAGACTTTTTCATTGAAGCCAATCGTTTGATTTTCTCTTCATGCATAGAGATACAATTAAGCGAATAAGTCGTGATATAAATTCATTACATAGAGGAGTTACTCTCTGAGGCCAGACCTCCCCCCCTGAGCCCGGCGAAAGACGTTCATACCAAGATTATAATTTTCAAAGAGCGATTGCAATGTTTCAACTTCCGTAGAAAGCTGTGCAATTTCATCTTTGTTTTGCTCAGGGTTCCTCATGAGCTCTTCAAGCCTCTCCTTTTTTTTAGATAACAGCTTGCCTACGTTCTGCTCATATTCGCTTGACACATGACCTACTGCAGACATTTCAAATTTTAACCTTTAGTCCACCTAACTATACAAATAATAGATAACGATGATCTAATGCTCTTGGATGATGTCTGCATAATACTTGCCTGAAATAAGAATGTTGGAAGAAGAAAGGTTATCAGAGTCTTTATACAAAGTGGGACAGGCTGAGAAGAAAAAGGTAAAGAGGAAAAAGGGAGATCAAATAATGTGAAGGAAAATTCTCTGTGCACCACTCAGACAGATCTGGCAATAGACATTTTAGAGGATGGACAAAGGGCGACTGCCTACAACATCGGATGTCATTAGAACTCTCGTCCAAGTGACAATTGCCTGAGGTTATTGCAGGTCGAGATGTATGATTTGAACATTATATTGTTCTTATTCATGCTTGCTGAAGTCAAACATGCATTCAAGTCTATGGCCATTTAGCGACTGTGTGGTGTGCAATTATGAGATTGGCGCATGCCGGCATTCAACCTTACAATTGTAAACTGCAGCGTTTATCTAAGAACATGATCTTAGATTCTGTGTATGTTCAAAGACCCTGTATGTAATATGATGGTCGATGAGAAGAAAACCAAGTTTGTATCAGAATCGAGTGAAGGAAGAAAGGTGTATTTGTGCTCAGCAGCATGCAAAAGCCAGTTTGAAGCAAATCCTGCCAAGTATGGCTATTGACTGTATATATACGGTAACAGCTCTCTAAGTATAGAGACGTTTGTTACATCTGCTACTCTCTTCTTCCCTTCTTATTTATTTCCCTGCATCTTATAGGTAACTGGTGTTATAGGTATGAACCAAACACAAAAATCCAGATTCAAAGTTGTTGGAATGTATTGTACTACATATAAGTCAATTATTGAAAATCAACTAAAAGGCATTGAAGCCATCAAAAATATAGACATTGACTTTATGACTGACTCTGTAATTGTGGAATTTGATCTGATGTTAATAACTAAAGAGAAGATAATGACAAGATTGGAAAATTCTGGCTACAGGTTCATAAGAATCCACAGATAGAAGTAGCTGCTTAGGTCATAAATTGTTTGACGGATTAAGGATAAAGCGATTCAAAAGTATTAACTTTTTCCTTCGTTATCATATAAAATAGAGCATACAAGATAGACCATTAAGTTTGCAAAAAGAGTAGTAACAATTGGAGTGGCGAGAGCTTGCTCTTAATCCACCCACTTCTTACGATATTATTTCGTCGTGATCTTTCTTTGATCTCAGCAATATCATGAGCTCTAGATAAGACTCATAAGTTTTCTTTCATGATATACAATCAGAGACTAGATCGTAGCCAGAATTTATGCTCTTTACAATTGTAAACTTCTATTGCTATATAAGAGTAGGTCACAATATCAGGCATATGGCAACTGACCCTGTCTGTGGCATGTTTGTAGAAGAAAAACCAGATTCCATTCAGGACATAATAGATGGAAGGAAATACTATTTCTGCAGCACGCAGTGCCTGAATGAATTTACAGAACCAGAGAGAGAATTCAAAAAGCTAAAAAAGCAAGTTGTAGTAAGCATTGCCCTCACAATTCCTATTGTAATACTAACGCTTCCACACATGTTTTCCTCATTGCAACTGGAAGGCTTTATTCCTCTTCCAATGGAGACCAGCAACTATGTAATGCTTACATTAGCAACACCAATCCAATTTTGGATAGGCTGGCGCTTCTATAATGGAATGTGGGATGGGATAAGGTCCAGAGCATCTAACATGGATACACTAATAGCACTAGGAACAAGTGCTGCCTATCTCTATAGCGCAGCTGTTACAATTGCGCCAGGTTATTTTCCGTTTGCATCAGTGTATTTTGAAACTGCAGCAATCATCATCACATTAATCTTGGTAGGCAAGCTGCTAGAGACAAGAACAAAGGAAAAGGCATCAAATGCAGTAAGGAAATTGATGGATCTTCAGCCTAGGATGGCTAAAGTGATAAGGGAAAGAAACAGAGAGGAAGAAATTCCTGTCGAACAAGTTCAGGAAGGAGACATCCTTGTCATAAGACCTGGCGAGCGAGTACCCGTTGACGCTGTAGTAATCAACGGGGCATCTTCAATAGATGAGTCTGCAATCACGGGCGAGAGCATTCCTGTAGACAAGTCAAGAGGAAGCGAAGTTATCGGCGCCACAATTAACCAAAGCGGGCTTCTTACAGTCAAGGCCACTAAAGTAGGCCAAAACACAGTATTGTCTCAGATCATTACGCTTGTAGAAAATGCAAGAATGGGAAAGGCACCTATGCAAAGAATGGTAGATCAAGTTGCAAAGTACTTTGTACCAGCAGTAATTGCCATAGCAGTCAGTGTAGGTCTTGGCTGGTATTTCATAGGAGGAGCAGGACTAACATACTCAGTTCTTGCCTTCGTATCAGTGATAATCATAGCCTGCCCCTGTGCACTTGGCATCGCTACTCCTGCAGCATTGATGATGGGGGCAGGTAAAGGTGCAGAGAACGGCATACTATTCAAAAGCGGTGAATATCTAGAAATTGCAAGAAAGGTAGACACTGTAGTTTTTGATAAGACTGGCACCTTGACAGAAGGCAGGCCCTCGGTCACAAATATCATAGACATATCAGAAGATATTGGTGAAAATGAGCTGTTGAGGCTTGCAGCGATTGCAGAATCAGGTTCTGAGCACCCCCTAGGACAAGCACTTATCAAGAAAGCAAAAGAGTCTGGTCTACCCATATCAATCCCAGACTCATTTGAAGTAATCTCAGGTCGTGGGCTCAAGGCTACATATGCAGATCACACAATTCTAATTGGGAACAGAAAACTGATGCAGGAAAACAGCATCAATGTGAGCAGTCACATAGATTCAGTACTATCAAGCCTAGAAGAGGAAGGAAAGACAGCCACTATCATATCAATTGACGGTAGTCTATCTGGAATAATTGCAATGGCAGATACAGTCAAGGAAAGTGCAAAAGAGGCAGTCGATGTACTCAAGCACAAGATGAACATGGAACTCATAATGCTGACAGGAGACAACGATAGGACTGCCAAGGCTATTGCATCACAACTTGGCATTGCAAAAGTAGTTGCTCAGGTATTACCAGAACAGAAAGAAAAGATAATTGCAAAGCTCAGATCAGAAGAGGGTAGAGTCGTGGCAATGGTGGGAGATGGCATAAATGATGCACCGGCTCTAGCCCGTGCAGATTTAGGAATAGCTATAGGCTCGGGAACTGACGTAGCAAAGGAAACAGGGGGGATAATTCTAATAAAAGGTGATGTAAGAGACGTAGCTACTGCTCTGGAATTAGGTAAAAAAACCGTATCAAAGATAAAGCAAAACTTGTTCTGGGCCTTTGCATATAACACAGGCTTAATACCTATAGCGGGAGGAGCTTTAGTACCCTTACTAGGACTAAGTGTGTTTGGATGGCTGCCTATACTCGCAGGGGCAGCTATGGCCCTGAGCTCGGTAACGGTGGTAGGGAACTCTATATTGCTTGGAAGATTCAGGCCAAAGTATGCCACAGCAAAACTAAAGAAAGAGCATGAGTACCATGACACTCGACTGAAAAGTCTACATCCACGAACCGAGGCGTCTGTCACTTAATAGATAGGAAAAAAATGGGCTTCTTCGAACAATACAGCGCGTTAAATCCAGTGAGATCCGTCTCGACACAAGTGGACTTGTTTGATAAAAGAAGATATTTCAAAATTATGCTATCCTCGCATACTATTATAGATGCCGCAAAAGATCTAAAAAGGATAGATATACTTGTTATGATATTAAAAAAGAAGGGTAAAACGTACCAACTTGGATTTTTGGTTTGATAAAATAAAAAATAGAGTGGCGAAGTGGTCAAATGACCAAAACAGAGTAAACGATTCAGACCTTATCTTTTCTCTATCATCATCCCACGTTACTTTGGATATGAAGATGGGGCTTGTAACGACCGGTAGATGTGCATTAGTAACAAAGGCCAACAGTGGACAATATTTTCGAGAAACGGAGCAGGAAGTCAAGAGGTTCCTTGATTCCATTGAAAGAGAAGGATCTTCTACTGTTGAACTGCATCATGATACAATTACAGATCACCAAGATTATCTATGGATAGTCCTCTATGGAAAAAGGATTGAAGACCTTTTGGTAGGACTAACGGCAATTGGTGACTTGTTCACAGAGCGAGGTTTTTCAAATCAAATACTTGCTGCAGTTTTTCAGTTTTATAACGAGAATGATAATGATCAAAGCTCTTTTATAGTATATGATTACAAGTTGAACAAGTTTTACCCATTTGTTCCTGTAAGCCATAAAAGAAAAATCCGAAATAACGCAGAGGAAATGAAAATCATGGAAATAATTGCTGAAGAAATTCCTTTTGAAAAGGATAAGGATTTGTGGCGTCCTCTCTGGAATCTTCCCTTATAATAAGGCATCAAAAATTCTTGTGCATAAGGTGCTCGTTAACCGCCATATTAACCCCCGGCACAATACTGGACTTTGGTCTAAAATTATTATACGAAGAATCTGCACTTTTTAAGATCTTAAACTGTAAGGTTTCTATTAACTATTCTCGGATTTTAATGCTTAGTATAGTTCAACAAATAAACAGTGCTAATAAGCATCAAGAAATTTGTATGATGATATACACCGCGTGGACGCATTTAAACAAGAAGAATCATATGAAAGTCTCAACGTTGTTCTTAAACCTTGTATCAATAGAAAGCCAGAACAACAGAAGAAAAATAGAAGTCCACGTGGAACGTAGAGCATGGCACGGATAATAACCGTAGTGCAATTAGTGACACATTCTGTTATCTCTTTTGTTTGATTTATTCTTTGTAAAATGTCCTATCAAATGACCGAAGCAGATTTTTTGCAACAATTGAATGCTCTAGTACAAGTGAATTTGAACGAACCTAAATAAGCTATGGCATATTATCATTCAATCTTATGTCCGGAAAGAATTTGATAAAATCTACTCAAGCATTAGTGCTAATGCTAACCACTATAGGGGGTGTTAATGTGTTGATCTCTTTAATTGCACTATTCCCCGCTTTTTCGACTGTCAACATCTGTTGATCAGGGTCAACTCACTCAACAAACTTCTCAGGGTAATGACAGTGGTAGTCTTTTCCAACAAATTGAAGAATTCTTAGATCCATCTGGATATACGCAAGCAAGAGAAGATCCATCATATGCAATCAATATTCCCTTATCTGAACCTGGGTATTCACCATTTGAACCCTCAAGTATTTCAATTTCCGCAAATATGACAGTTATGTGGTTTAACGATGATGATTCGACGCATACTGTTACATTTAATGACACAAGTCCACAAGCGATTGTTCCTGGCATGATGGAACCAGGTGGATTCTTTATTCACCAGTTTCCAGTGCCTGGAAACTATGACTACTATGATAGTTATGATCCTTCATTAAAGTGAAGGATCAAAGTAGGAGCTGAATTTGAGCCAGGACAGAATATGAATATGCTAGTGGGCGGAGATGCATTACCATTTGAAGCAGGTAAGATTGGGAGAACAACGCTTTCATTTGTTCCCAATGATAATGTCACCACGATCCCGCCGTCCTTGAGCATAACATATAACGAAACTATTGCAGACTCTACAGGCAGATCGCTATACTCTAATCAGTTTGGAGACTCTGATGGCATTTTGGACATGGAGCTGATACCTTCAAACAGGTCGTTATCGAACCAAACAGAGTCATCATTCTCATCCTCACCTAACCCAAACCAATTCGTCTTCGTCAAACCAGACTGCATTACCACACTTTGTAACCTGGGGGCCTGACCTAAGGGATCAAGAGAGAGTTGCAAGCGATGGGGTATATCATATTCAAGGTCCTGTAATGACAGAAAATCAAGACTACACTATTACTGCCTCAATAACTAGTGTAGACAATACTTCCGAACAGCACCCACCACCGTCCGACGACTTCTTGCTCCCCTCTGTCAACTCTACAGGCAGCAACTCCCTGGTGCCTGTTGATTAATAGGAATACAGCAGAAGAGGAAGCACAAAGAGAAAAGATATACACGACTATCCTCTAAGGCAGCATTTAAAATGATTAAAATAAGACCACTCTTCAAATGCTCAAAAATTAACAATAATAATTGGTACCATCGTTTCTTACTACCTCATGGTTGTCGCTACATCCTAAACCTTCTTTATATGACAATGAATACAGAGGAAGCAGGTAGCACAATAGAAGAAAGAGTCAGAATGGATGAGGAAGAGAGCTAGAGAGGAGCACACAACATAGGCATATTATGGCACCAAGAGAGATATATGCGCAAGATATATGTGCCCAGTCTCTTCCCCTCTCCTCAATTTCTTACCTCAATAGATTATACTCTTAATTTAGGATAAACTTTGATAGGACTTCTACTTGATATGTCAGAGCAGTAGCATATGTACAATGCATTCTTATGATAAATCCAATACAATAATTTTAAAAATACTGCAATATTTTGCTTAATAGTCCAAAAACTCAGCCAAATCATTCATACTCACTATGTATTATGATAAACCGTATTGCCAATAGTATGTTTGAAGCTCTGGTGTAGGGCAATAAGTCGATCAACGCTTGACCTCTTTGCCAATCACAACATCTTATTCCCGTGTATTAAGGCGAGTCCGAATTTTCTTATTTACCCAGAATGGTTTTTCTAATCTATCGTTACTGTCTTCTATTTGAATAAGCACATATCTCAATTTTTGCGCTTCTTCAATTTCGAGAAGTAATAGTTGTTTTGTTGTATTTATTCTTCCTCGCTCATTGTTTGGACATGTATATAACAAACTCAAAAAATCGACTCTTGTTTGATGATCATTAATCTTGTAACTCTTTGACATGTTCACTTAATTGATAGCCATAATAAAACCATATTCCGAAATTCTGTCATACTACAATAACCAGGTTAGAGTTGTTTTTAGCTCATATCTGAGAATCCCTAGAAGTTTATTTGAATTATTTTTGCTCCTTCCTCCAATAAACAGAAAGGTATATGTTGTCATTGGCGCTCTGCTATCATGAATTGCAATATTATATCTTATCTATTGATGCTCAGATTATTACTTCACAGGTTGTCCAAGTTTAATTTTTGCTAATCTGTGAACTCTTTTGAGGAATGAGAGCTGGTAATTCTGGTAAGCATTTCTGTCTTCCAGACACATATTGCAGATAGACGCTTGCGATATCTCCTGTCTATCATAGTGGTCGGGCTCTTCAAATCTAGACTCAATATCAGATATAGGCCTGTCGCAGATAAAGCAATTAACCACCGCTATCCCGCCCTGCTGCGTGTTAGTATTGACGTGTCTTTTTTCAGTTGTTGCTGTTTGGAGAGCATTGCATTCATTATGCTTGATTGTCTTACCACTTTTTGACCAAAGAGCATACTGGCCTGCAGATATTTCCTTGCCGCATGCAGAGCACTTGCCCTTATATTTAACCAAAAGCCTTATCCAATCGCTCATTTTCTTTTCGCCTTCTCGGTCTCTTTTGCTATTGACTCACCAATTGACTCATCGTGAAAGTTATCGAGAGCAAACTTGACTGGATCTATTTTTTTGTCAATCATCGCTCTGATAAAATAAGGTAGAACAAATAATCCAGCAGAGCTTCTTGAGATATGTAGAAGCGGAGCAAGTTCGTCTAAGATCTTCTTTGTAGATTGGGAACGGGCAAATATTGGTCCCATCACGGGCCAAGGCATCGAATACTGGTGGTACTTGATATCCCTCTGTCTCGATTTTTCGTACAGCCCTGTTGCGAGCAGGATGTTTACATATTTTAGAAGGTGCCATTCCCTTGATGCATTGGCTCTTCCAACGATCATATCCGTTTTGGAGAGTAAGTCTAGCAACAAAGCAAGATCAGAGTGTTCTATTTTTGATGAAACTATACTGGAGAATAAGGCAGATAGCATATCTTTTCGTCTCTCGTCTGGCGAAATCATTCGATATCGAGGGTCAGGATACGACGCTTCTGCCCTTATTATAAACTGAATTGCTTGGGTAAGAGTATGTGCATTAAAGTAACCACTGATCGCATCTGCAATGTCCACATCCACAATGTCTTTGTTTGAAACAGTATGATAACCAGCAGCAAGTGATTGCGCGCTGTTGAGCAATGATCGTATGTCACCTCTACTGTTATCTATTATTGAAACCTTGTCATCTGATCCAAGTTCTACTGCTTCGGTCTGCAGTATATGATCTAGAAACAGCAGTAATAGGCTTGGAGGCACTGGACTAAATGGTATTATTTTGCAAGCCTTGGTAAGCTTCATTATCTTAAGCGACTTTTTGTTTGCAGCCATTATCACTGGAACGGTCGGCTCTTTTATTAGATTGACAAGAGTGTCAATACCTCCCGTGTCCTCCCGGCCCGAGACGCCATCTACTTCATCCAAGAAAAGCATTATCTTCTTGCCAACCAGGTTTGCAGTATTTTGAAAAATAGGGGTTATTCTTGCCTGCAGGGCTTCCTTGTTGCGTATGTCACTTGCATTCATTTCTATCATATCATAATCAAATTGCTTTGCGAGTGCGTGTGCTAGGGTGGTCTTACCTGTACCAGGCGGACCCACTAATAGAAGTGGCCTGCTCCCACTTGCCCATCCTGTTAACCACTTTATTGCAACAAGGCGAGCATCCTCATTACCCACCATTTCTTGCACCGCCTTTGGCCTGTATTTTTCAGACCACATCATGGTTATCATCTACTTCTAACAATTTCTTCTATCTTTTTATAGAATTCACTAAAGGGTGCACACCGTACAAGCTCATTGTACCAGTACTGATTGTAGTGGCGAACAGTCAGGAAAAGAAATTCCAAAAAAGGTTTTATCTCAAAGCTCTCTGGTAGCATGTCGACAGCAATTTTTGCTTCCTCCAAATAGAGGTCACTCTTTGCCATTGTGAGTTCAAAGCCCCTCTGCACATTACCTGCGTTGATACTAAAATAGAATGGCCACGAGGGAATCTTGACCTCATTATTTCTTATGGCATCTTCGATCTCATTGCCACATCCGACGCACTCGCCAGCCTTGGCCATTCCAAGATGGAAAATATCAGAAAGAGGACGACGGTTGAGCGCCATGTTTCTTCCAGCAGTCCCCATAACTGCTCGGTATTTCTTATAGCATTCTGTCATGTTTTCATCATTAATTGATGCAGGTTCCAATTTTAGCTTGACATCTATGTACTGACCAATTCTGGCATTATGGAAGCCCTCTTCAAAAGCATTCAGGACTACATCGCCTCCTTGAGCTATATTGTTGCGTGCTATTGCAAGTATGTATGGGTTCAGTAACTTGTAATCGTCAAGATACTCTAGATCTTCGTCCTTGTCAACTATTCTATCCATGGGCTCCGAGAGGTCAATTGCAATTATGTGGCCGTCGATAACTGCCTTCCTCTTTTCTTCAGATACGATATCGCCAAAATATTTGGATGCACCATCGTAAAGTGCATTGAAAACCGGAAAGGTCATCTTGACAAAATTAGAATCCAATATACGTCTGACTCTATCTGCAAGAATGTCATGGTTTGACAATCTCATTTTGATATCTGGTATTCTGCTCTTGGAGAGGAGAAGCTCTTGTGAATTGGCCTCTTCGGCGAATTTGCTTATTGTTTCAGAGGGATTACTATCAGTAGTTATTGCCTTGTGTAAAGATAAGGTGAACCGCTGGACAAAACCAGGAAATTCCTGCTCTGTCTTTTCCTTATAGTGGCTGAATTGCTTATAGCCCTTGCTTTGCAACATCCTCTGCTTGATTATGTTCTTACCTGCATGTGTCTTCAGAAGTGCATCCTTTGAAAAGGTCAATTCATCCTTGCTACTCATTTCTCTGGCTTTTGCGACCTATTGTTATTTAATCATTCATAATTGATCTGCCAGATTAGTGAACTTACCCTCATATGTCGCTCCTTCTCCCTTAGGCTAACTTGTTTCAATTATTAGATTAGGGCATCATGAAGATTTTATACTATTTTAGAATCAACAGATTAGAGCTAAAGTATATGTTTCTAACCAAGAATAATATTATTCTTCTAGATTATTACGAGAGCTCTATTCCTTTCAACATCATCACATAATTAAAGCTCAGCCCTGCCGCGCTACTATAATAATAATAATAATAATAATATCATGACATTAACGATAAAGGAGAAAATGATTATGATGACGGAATATTGCAATAACACTTCAAACTCATAATCCTGCATTATGAATGAAAAGATACTTCAATCGCAAATATAGCGCGGCAGTTAATGCACAGGTAATAGTACGAATTAAGCCAATATCACAGAGTAATGTCTTTGTCACCATCCTACTCTCGACGGACAAACCAAAAAACAAATGATGATAGGGGTAAAACTTTTGAGGCATGCACACATATACTGAAATCTAACGTAGGTTTACTAAGACAAAATAGGGTTTGGCTAAAAGACAAAAATGATGAAGATGATGTAAAAAAGAAGAATAATAAAAAAGGAAAAAGAGTTATCACTTGTTACTTCTTTTAATTCTCTTATAGGCTTGCATAGTTACTGCATGTATTCACATCTATTGATCTCGTACTTCAGATCCTCCGTCAGGACAGATGCCTATTGCGAGACAATTGAACTCACCATCCTCGTTGTCTACTCGCCCAACTGCCTCTCGAATATGAGCTGCAAGACCAGTCAATCCATTGGACTCCAACGTCAGCTGCATTCGTTCTTTAGTTCCTCAATTATCCCAGATGGGAGTAAAGGTGGTGCAGAAGGTGGTATTGGAGGTATCTGTTGTTACGCTTGTGCTAATTGAGCACCAAGACTTAGTGCAGGAGTTGCTGCTATCACAGTTGCAACTATTGCTAAGAGCAATAACATATTTCCATAGGTTCCTGGTCCCCATGGCAGAAGTCATTGTTCGATACAACGACCAATTTTTTACGTTTATTAGATTTACGAAGGATTAATTGGTTGAATTGAGAACGATAAACTAATCTTACTTGAAGAGATGCAATCCACAATACCGACTTTAGTCATCTGGGGATTTATCAGCAATATTACAACTGACGTAGTCGACCACAGGTGGAATTACAAAAAATTGAAATTGATCAACTCATTATATCCTACCAGGCATCAATCCATCATCACATCCATATATGAACTACAAAAAATATTACTTTTCACGAGGGTAACAAAAAGAGTCAAAACCATAAAAGAGCAGGGCAATAGCAAGAAAGTAGAGGAAGCGTTGTTTTTACCTTGAAGCCATAGCGATTCTTTCTTGCTCGTTCTTTTTCTTGATAGCATGACTTGCCATATCACTATTAGCAGCCAGAAGAATTTCCCGGGCAAGGGCTTCTTCTATGGCCTGTAGGTTTGAATATGTAGATTCCCTCACGCCTTCTGCAATGAAGCGAAGTGCAAGATCTACCCTGCGCAATGGAGCTACATCAACAGATACATGATAAACAACACCACCATATACGATGCGGGTTGTGTCTTCGTTTGGTGAAGAGTTCTCTATTGCCCTTACCAGCAGATCTACAGGATTCTTGCCAGTTTCAAGGTATATGATTTCAAATGCAGTTTTGATAATGTTCAGCATCTTTGCCTTCTTACCACCCATTCTGCCAGTATTCTTTGCATACTTTTTGCCAAAGTGCATCATCTTGTTTGCTAGACGCTCGACAATATTGACTTCTGCTTTTTTTAAGCGCTGGTGCTCGTGTCTACCAAAGGTGACTGGGAAAACTGCTGGCTTCAGATTAATGACAGATTTTAGGCCAGGATCATTTATCTCAATACTGCTCATATCCCACCTATGGAACAATTGGATGTTTACCTGCTCCTTGCCGCTCATCTCCTTGGCTTCTCCTTCCTTCCATAGACAAGTTCAATCAATGAAACACCGTTGACTTTGAAGACCTGCCACCTGACACCCGGAATGTCACCCATTGCTCCACCCATTGCTCCCCCTATACCTCCAATAATAACTTCATCATGTTCGTCGACGAAGTTAAGAGCGCCGTCCCGGGGTAAGAAGGCAGTAACGGACTTGCCATTCTTTATCAGCTGAACCCTGACGCACTTGCGTACAGCTGAGTTTGGCTGTTTCGACTCGATACCAACCTTTTCCAATACAATTCCTCTTGCTTGTGGCGCACCCTCTAAAGGATTCGCCTTCTTGTCAAGCATCAACATCCTCCTCTTATAATATTTTTCTGACCATCGACCACGGCTCTTTTTTGCTTTAAGAACCCTGCCTGCGAACAGACCCAGTGGAGATTTACCCATTCATATTCACCCTATTACCACTATTTCCTTGCTCAGGGCCAACTATTAACACATTGGATATTTGGAAGTATCGCTTTGCAAGGAGCCTTGCCTTCTCTGCATTCCGACCTTCCCGTCCTACCACAGCTCCTTTTCTTCTAGGATCGACCGTGACAACCGCCTGCTTCGTCCCATCACTTCTTTCAGATATTCGGACATCGTTTATCATCTCAGCATTAAGCATATTACGGATGAACTCAGCAGCATCGTCAGAAAATTCTACCAGTTCTATCTTTTTTGCAACCATGTTTTGCAGCTGTTTAATTGTAGAACCACCTTTGCCAATAGCAAGCCCCATCTGACCTTTATTTACAATGAAAATAACGCGATCCATCTTGTCGTCTACAATGCAGTCTCTTGCCGTTGCGCTTGTAATGCTCTGAAATAGGGCCATCAGTCGCAGCTCATCAGAAGTAAGTTTTATCTCAGTCATTTTCATAGTATCCCTATACCTTGGCATACTGTAAAAGATGACGGAGACAATAACAATGAATTATTCGGGCATTTCAATTTTTATCTCACAAATACCTCTTGTATTACTTGTCCTTTTTTTCCTTGTCCTTTTTTTCTGATATGATAGCACTTATTTCGTCTGCAGTCCCACTCTTGATTGCGATGGTAGAGACTCTGAAAGGCTTATTACAAAGCTTGCCCAGTTGAACTGAAGTACCAGAGTACTCATAGATTGCAACATTGGTAGACTTGGCCTGCTCTTCAAGCTTCTGTCTATATTCAGACTCAAGGGACTTGCTAACGATTATTAGTTTTGAGCCTTTAACCGACTGCAACACTTCCTTGACGCCACTTTTGTACTTGTCAGCGGCTATTGCATCCTTAATCACTTTTTCCAATGTTCTCATTGTCCTTCACCTTCATATACAGGTCTACCATTCCAGTGCCGACAGGTACAGTAGCACCCACTATAACGTTTTCTGTTACTCCCCTTAATGTTTCAACCTGTCCTTCAAGTGATGCTTTGGCAATTGTGGGTACGGTTATTTCAAATGCGGCCCTTGCAAGAACAGATGTTTTAGTTCCTGCAATCCCGTGCCTTCCTATCTGTTGCAGATATCCCTTTGATGTCATAAGATCTGCTACAAGCATAATGTGACGTGTGTCTACCTCCAAGCCCTGCTCTTCAAGTGTATTTGTGATCTCTTTGACTAGTGCAGTTCTTGCAGCTTCAATGCCTAGCATCTGCCAGATCTCGTAAACATTGTTCGTAGTAGTTCTCGCGGTATCAACACCATCTACTGCCATCACTTTCGCTAGGTTAGACCCAGCCGTCTGGATGACCCACTCTTCATCTTGTTTGACTATTGTTACGCGCTCAATATCAGATACACCCTTTACACGCGTGTTGAGCAGTTTACTCTTAAGCGTAAGCAGAGTCTGCGCATCTGGCTCATCTGGCACAGTCAATTTGATGAAGAGCTTATTTTCGTTTGGCTTGATACTGTACTTCTTCTTTGAGGTCTCAAGTACTTCTTGCACGTTAGCGAAAGCGCACCCTCGTTCTGCTAGTTTTGATTCAGACAGGTGGAATGTCAATATACCACTATAGTCAGTCTCAGTCCTATCAACAAGATCGCCTATTTGAGTAAACAGTATCTCTCTTGCTACTTCAAGAGCCTTTTCTCTCGACACCCGGTGACCTTCGTCAAGGTAAATATCCATGGTAGGTGTTACTGGCTTCTTTCTTGCATCCACCAGCTCGATAAGCCTTGGAAGACCAAGAGTCACATTTCTCTCTTTAACACCAGCAAAGTGGAATGTTCTGAGCGTCATCTGGGTTCCAGGTTCACCTATAGACTGTGCTGTGACTACACCGACCGCTTCTCCAGGTTCTGCAAGGGCCCTATCGATAAGATCAAGTAATTTTTTCATTACTTTCTCAACGCCATCTTTGCTGAGCCTATTTTCAAGGAGCGCTTTTTCCAAATTAGCCTTCATTCTCGGGTTGAGGCTTCCAGCGTATTTTGAAATTATGTCCCTAGTGACATCCTCAATAGCTTTGCGTCCTTCGTCGACAATCGATTCAGACTCAATAAGCCTTGAAATATTGACAGCCTCACCGTGATCACTCTTAGCAGGATCAATGCCGTCCTCACCATACAAATACTGCACAATGTTGCCATGGGGGTCGCGCACGGTATGGTCGTATTCAATCTTCAGATGCTCAAGTGCATTGATCAACCTTCTCTGCATATAACCAGATTGCTGAGTTCGGACTGCAGTGTCTACAAGGCCTTCCCTTCCACCCATCGCATGGAAGAAGAACTCAAGTGGAGAAAGACCGTCGCGATAGTTCGATTTTACAAAGCCTTTTGCATCAGGGTTATTTTCATTCGGTCTAAAATGTGAAAGCGCTCTGTTGTGATAGCCCTTCTGGATTCTCTTGCCTCTGATTGATTGTTGTCCTAATGCTGCAGTCATTTGGCCAATGTTCAGTGTTGACCCTCTTGCACCCGTAGATGCCATGATTACACCAGAGTTCTCGTTGGGAAATGCTCTGTCGGCTGTCTTGCCAGCACGGTCTCGGGCACGAGACAATTCATTTACAACATATAACTCTAGAGCTTCTTCTCCAGATAGACCCCTTGTTAGTGGGAGCGTGCCTTCATTGTACTGTTGTATCAACTCGTAGACCTTTTCATATGTCCTTTGGATTATGTCGCTGATTCCCTGTCGGCTTTCTGGCGGAAGCCACAGATCGGAGTAACCATAGCTGAATCCCCTATGAGTGATGTAGGTCTTAAGCATGGTAAGTATTGAGTCAAGGAACTTTCTTGCTGCATCTGTACCATAGTCCTTGGCGATCCTATGGAGTACACTATCAGGCTCCTCGGCACCAATTGAAGCCTTGTCGATGACTCCACTAATTAGCTCGCCGTTCTTTATGACTACGTCTTTGCCTTCTCCCTTTGCAGCCTTGTTCCATTTTGAGGTAATGATAAAGTTAAAGTCTTTTGGCAAGAAGAGCGAGAATAGCTGCCTGCCAGTATACCTCTTTTGAGCATCCTCTGTAGTTATGGAGGGCTCGGGGAGCGGTCCACGGTAGCCGCCTAGCATAGCCAAATTTGCGAATTCATCTCTTGTTAGAGTTGAGCTGTCGCTGGTGAGTATGAAAGCGCCAGTAATAAAATCTCTAATACCTCCTATGATAGGGCCCCCATATCTCGGGGAGATCAATTGATCTTGCACTTTCATGAGAAGTGTTGCTTCAGCCCTTGCTTCTTCGCTTTGCGGCACATGAAGATTCATTTCATCTCCGTCAAAATCAGCGTTATATGGCGGACAGACTGCAGGATGTAGTCGGAATGTGCGATACGGCAATACCTTGACGCTGTGGGCCATAATGGACATTCGATGGAGTGAAGGTTGTCTATTGAAAATAACAATATCACCGTCTGCAAGATGGCGCTCTACAATGTACCCAAGGGCAAGTGAATCAGATATTGCCTTTCTATCCGTAACATAATCAAGCCTAATCTTGACTCCATCTGGCCTAATGATATAGTTAGCACCGGGGTAAGTATTAGGGCCATTCATCACTAACTCTTTGAGCCGTTCGAGGTTCCATTGTGAAACTGTTTCCGGTATAGTGAGCTTCTTTGCAACATCCACAGGCACGCCAACATCAGATATTGTAAGGTTAGGATCTGGCGAAATCACGGTTCTACTAGAAAAGTCAACACGCTTGCCTGAAAGTGAGCCTCTAAATCTTCCTTCCTTGCCCTTCAATCTCTGAGTAAGAGTCTTGAGTGGCCGGCCAGACCTATGATGAGCCTGTGGAATACCAGAAACTTCATTGTCAAAGTATGTCGTAACATGGTATTGTAGCAGGTCAACTAAGTCCTGTACAATAAGGGGAGGAGTTCCTGCTTCTTTACTTTCCTTGAGGCGTTGGTTGACGCGGATAATGTCGACGAGCTTATGAGTCAGGTCATCTTCTGACCTAATGCCTGTCTCTAGAATAATTGAAGGCCGGACAGTCACTGGCGGTACTGGGAGCACCTGTAGCACAAACCACTCAGGTCTTGCGGTCTTCGGGTCATATCCAAGCAGAATCAAGTCGTCATTAGGAATATGACTGAGCCTTTCGCGGATAGTGATTGGAAGCAATCTGTTTTCACCAGCATCAGTCCTCTCAACAAAAATCGTCGGTTTCGTAAATATTAAGTCATATTGTTCCTTGCCGCAGTGAGGACAGGCCTTGACCTTTTTAGCCCGCTCAATAATGTCATCTTTAATGTTTTCAAGCGTAATTACTGCGTATGCTGCCTTCGTGTCTCGGATCGATTTGTAGTGGGCAAGCTCTTCCACATCGAGCTTGATCCTGTTACATGCTCGGCAGGTTATCAAGAGTAGCTTGTGGATATCATCAACAAAAGCTATGTGGAGCACAGGCTCGGCCAACTCGATATGTCCAAAATGCCCAGGACATTTTGCAGAGGTATTCCCACAAGTGGCACATTTTTGGCCAGGTTCTAATGTGCCCAACCTATTGTCCATTAATCCGCCTTGTACCGGCATACCGTCTTCATCATAAGTTTCAGGTGCAGTGATCTCAGCTACGGAGAACTTGCGCACTTCAGTTGGTGACCAGACACTAAACTTTATACCACCCAGAGTTTTTGCAGATTCTTCCATCATGCTATCTACACCTTCTCCTTTACAAGGAGCCTCGGTGCAACGTTGAGGCTCATCATTTCCTGCAGTAGCAGCTTGAATGCATAAGCAATTACCACAGATGATATCTTAGCTTTTTCCCCACATACACGACAGATGTATCTACGCTGTTTAACATCATAGTATGCTAGTAAACCACAACGCTCGCAGACATTTACTTCAGCCTTGTCCGATTCTTCTAGTAACCTGTCCTTTAGCATCATGGATGCGCCATATGCAATAAGACAATCCCGCTCCATTTCTCCAAACCTCAAACCGCCGCCACGCGCCCTACCCTCAGTGGGTTGCTTTGTTAACATTTGAACTTGACCTCTGGCGCGACTGTGAATCTTGTCTGCAACCATGTGGTGTAATTTTTGGTAATAAACAACGCCGATGTAAACATCTGCGGGAAATCTTCGTCCAGTCCTGCCATCATACATCACTTCCTTACCAGTATATTTGAAGCCATAATTCTCCATGGCACCCTTGAGGTCGTCTAGTTTTTCTCCAAGAAAAGCCGAGCCATCGGCTATTTTGCCTCGAAGTGAAGCGGCTTTACCGCCAAGTGATTCCATGAATTGGCCGACAGTCATTCTTGATGGAAATGCATGTGGGTTGATCATGATATCCGGTACAATGCCATCTTCAGTATATGGCAAGTCTTCTTGGTTGACTAACATGCCGACAACTCCTTTCTGACCATGCCGGGAGGCGAACTTATCACCAATTTCAGGAATGCGCATATCACGAACTCTAATTTTGTACATCTTGCCGCCTTCAACAGACTGAGTCACAATAACAGTATCCACTACACCATTTTCTGATGGCCTGACTCCTACTGAAGTGTCTCGCCTGTATGGGCCCTTGACCTCAAACTCCTTATATTCTTCCATAAACCTTGGCGGCGACGTTCTACCGATTAAGATGTCACCTCCGTTTACCACTGCTTCATGCATTATTGCACCGTCTTGTTCAAGCAAGCGATAGGCCTTCTCGCCTCTATAGCCCCTAATGTTGGCATCTTGAGGCGGTACCTCAAAATTATCCTTCATCCCACCAGGGTACTGCTTTGCTTCTGCCTCGTAAATCCTATAAAAGAATGTCCTGCCAAGCCCTCTATCTACAGAAGCTTTGTTGAACACTACGGCGTCTTCTATATTGTAGCCTTCAAAAGGTAGCACTGCGACAACACAATTCTGACCTGTCGGGCGGTCTTCAAGGCCTAGTAGATTAATTGCCTTTGTGCTCACTACTGGTGTTTGGGGATAGAGCATAAAATGCTGTCTGACGTATGTGCTTGCGTTCATCAATGGTGTAGAAAAGCCAAGGCTCTGCTTTGCCATTGCACTTTCATAGGTGTTCCTCGGTGACTGATTATGCTCAGGATATGGAATGATTGAAGCTCCTACACCGAGGATGGCAGACGGAAATATTTCCAGATGACTATGCGATGGCTCTATTTTCTTTGGATCAATTGCAACATAGCAATTCTCCTCCTCGTTTGCATCGACTAGCTCAATCATGCCCATATAGATAAAGTCATTCCAGGACAGGAACTTTTTGGAGATCTTTTCAATTACCTCGTATGTTACAAGCGGCCTGCCATCTTTAATTACTACAAGTGGGCGCAGCACTCTGCCAGCATTACAGCTAACATAAAGGCGCTTTGTGGCATTTCCATTTTGTGAACCGTACAGGTATATACCGACGTGAGGATGGATCTTGCCAGATCTTCTCATAGACCTAAGCGTGTCAGCAAGGTGTTCCCCTTTCTCAATATAGCCAATAAGCCTTCCATCAACGAACACCCTAGTGCCGGACTTCCTGAGAGCTTGGTCGACATCATCTACGCTCTGAATTCCCAGTTCATACAACTTTTCCGTAATTTCGGCGTTTTGGATGTTGACTGAAATTATAGCAGATAGGGCAAGATTCTTGACAAGACCACAGTTGGAGCCCTCGGGGGTCTCTGCTGGGCATATTCGGCCAAAATGTGTTGCATGGAGATCCCTTGCTTCAAAATTAGGCTGACTCCTACTAAGGGGAGATTGGATCCTTCGCAAATGTGAAATGGTAGACATATAATTTGTTCTATCAAGTAGTTGTGTAACACCTACTCTGCCTCTACCCCAGTTGCCCGTTGCGATGGCATTATTCAACTTATCAGATACAATGCCGGGTCGGACAGCAGCTGCGACAGCATTGATACCGCGCTTTTGGCCTGAGCGCTCCAGCTGATATTTCATATCGCGGATCAAATTGCGAAAGGCAGTGCGGAATAGATCGGCAAGCATCTGGCCAGCGAACTTGATCACTTTGTTGCCATAATGGTCTTTATCATCTGCACCAATCCAGCCAAGCTTAAGCTCGATAAGCTTGCAAGCTGCCTCGCCCAAGAAAAGGGCTTTTTCGTGCCTGTTATCAGGGTTCTTACCAATGTGTGGTAAAAGACCCCAATCAAGCAATGTTTCAGCTCGCTTGATTTGGAATTCTTCAAGCATACCTGGCGCAATCCTCTTGCTGATATATACAATAGCATCCCTGCTTCTGTTGACATCACCTGCCTTCTCAAATGAAGGCTCAAGATCATCTTGTATGATCTCATTGAGAGAAACTGAGTCAGCGATATCCTTGTCAGATTCGAGACCGAGAGCTCTTATCAGTGTGATAAGTGGAATATCCACTGGAGAGCCAGGGATCTTGGTTACTATTGAACCATCGGGCCGCATTATCAGTTCTAGTTTTGCCCTGTAACCTACAATTGAGGAATAAACTTTTGCCTTGTATAGCAGAGTCCCCGTGGTCTCCTCGGCATCTACAATTATTTTGTTATACGAAAGATCCTCGAGTCCTACTATAACCCTCTCGGAGCCATTGATTATGAAGTAACCACCAGGATCTCGAGCATCTTCACCAAATTCGATAAGCTTAGACTCGGGTAGGTTGTGTAGAACACAGGTGTTGGACTTAACCATTACAGGCATGTCGCCTATATGGATAAAGCGTGATTCCAGAATCTTACCGTCTTCTACTACGCTACACTCTAGCATTACAGGCGACGCATAGGTTAAGTTACGTAGTCTTGCTTCCATTGGAGCGACATGGGTTATCGAACCATCAAGTTCCATTATTCTCGGCTGCTGAAGCTTGATCTTTCCTAGTTTGATCTTGTAAGGATATTCTGCAGTTTCTATTTCAATTTCGCCAACTTCATCGATTATACTCTGAAGCCCCCTCTCCATGAATTCGTTATAAGAGTTCAGGTGTTGCCTTGCAACACCTTCCCTTCGTAAAATGTCATTGATAATTGGCCACATTTCAATAGAATTCTCTATCATTATATACTCACCCCTCTACGACGTAACGGTAATATACACTTTCACCTGCAGTTGGGCTTTTTCTCGTTATCTTGATAATGTCCCCGGGCCTGACATCTAAGTCTTCAAGCGCCTTGTCACTTATCATAATATATGGAAGTTGGCTTGGTTTGGCATTATACTTTTTTAGAACCTCTTCTGCCTCATCTTTAGGCAGTATTTCATGCTTTGGTTGGTAAATGTGATTAGTTATTTTGACTATCTTTTTTTCAGACAATAGAATATACCTCCAAACAGAAAATTAGATTTTCTGCAAGAAAAAAACATCAAAGTTATAGCTAATGAAGATTGTGCATATATAAGTATTCGCACGGCAGATAAATTGATGTTCTTTGAAAAAATTGAGGTATTGCATTAGAAGATTTGTTTGAAATGAACTAAGCATAAGTTTTGCACAAAAAACATAAATAGCAACGCAATTATAGCCCGGCAGAGTGCATAAGGAGAATGGACTATAAAGGATATGTATTAATGTCAATATTACTGGCATCACTCGCGTCAGTTGTACCGATTGGAATTACCTATGCCCAGACAGAAGATGGTGCTACGACTAATACGACAGGTGCTGCTACGACTAATACGACAGGTGCTGCTACGACTAATACGACAGGTGCTGCTACGACGGAGGAGGCAAACGTTCCTGCTATTAACGCGACAGGAGGAGGAGAGTGGACTACATTTAACCTTACAGCTGGAGGTCAAACACGTCCAGTAGAGTACAGAATCCAAGGTGGTTCAGTGCAAAACATGACACTCCATAGCGAGAATAAAACTCTAGGAGTTACAATTAATTCAACGAGTAATGGAACATTAGCTCTCAGACTGCCAAGAGATATAATTGACTCTAAAACAACTGAAGGAACAGATGCAGATTTTGCAGCGTTTATTGATAACGCAGAATATCAACAACCTGGCGAAATTGAGCCATCTGCAGACAACAGGACGCTATTACTTGGATTCCCAGCAGGCGCTGGAGCAATTGATGTTCTAGGTACTACTACTGCGGGTTCAGCAACAGCAGGAGGTACTAATGCAACAACAGCAGGAGGTACTAATGCAACAACAGCAGGAGGTACTAATGCAACAACAGCAGGAGGTACTAATGCAACAACAGCAGGAGGTACTAATGC
>JBJMEA010000143.1:0-26523 GCA_045809625.1 Nitrososphaera sp.
GCCATACCTTATCAAGCGTCATTGGCATATTTGTTTCAATCCAATTTGCCATTGTTTCTTCTTCTTGCATACTTTGCTTTAGTAAAGGAATAGCATTGTTAACTCCTAACCTTTCGCAAAGATGAATAAGAGTTCTATAGGGATGATTTCAACATGCTCAATACCATAATCTTCTTTTGTATGCATGAGTTCCAATTCTTCGGGCATAGGGTTTGTATCTCCGCCTCCACCCGTAATTGACTTGGCCATATCAGTTAAGGTCTTTTTTGCCAGCATTCCTGTTGGCAATCTTAATGTTGGCAAATCTGCTTTGGAATCAGTCGGACTACCGCCCAGATCCCTTATAATTTGTCTTAGCCTTTCTTGATGTTGTCGGGTCTCATCTTGATGATATTGCAGCTGCTGTTTGCCTTCCGGTAGAAGGCATTCCTGTATTCTGAAATCAAGTCTGTCAACCGCCTGCATTTTCAGCAGACAGCATTTCATTAAGATGCTCTATAACTTTGTCTTTAATTTCTGGTGTAATATTATTGGTCGTAGACACAATAGTACAAATAGTGTCTATCAGCCTTTAATACTTGCCCAGATTGCCTATATCTTTTGGCATAATAAAAGAAGCACTTTGAATTTTTCCGTATAACGAAGTTACTATATTTATTGTACTTATTGTATCGAAGTAGCTTTCTTATATGAATGGAATCTCTTTTTTGACGTTTACTCAGATAATTTATTAAATTGTACAAAATACAACTACTAGCCATCGTAGATCAGGTGGCCCCTTTTGTGTAACAGCAATCCCGTCATAATCAAAAGGTCCATCTCTAACAACTGATGATATGGTATGTTGAATCCGGTGGCTCCGAGTAACACAGATCCTCTCCTCCAATCAAACCTTGCAGACTATGTTAGAGAACCTTATGCTATCATATCATCAAACCACCAACATTGAGCAATGCATGCAAAGTTGCAGCGGAGACCATTTTTATCAAGTCTTACATATGCTGCAACCTTTGAAACGCTTAGGGAGCTTCCTTTAAAATATGTTTAAAAAGTCTTGATTATAGCATATCGCTATTGATCAATGGCCTTTTTATTGGCAGGTTCCAGCCATTTCACAAAGGACACCTTGCAACTGTTAAATTTGCGCTGGAAAGGGTAGACCAGCTCGTAATAGTGATCGGAAGTGCACAAAAGAGCCATGAACTTAGAAATCCGTTCACAGCAGGAGAGAGGATCAGGATGATAAAAGAATCCCTTGATGAGGATGGTGAGGCCGATACCAGACGCATATTGATAATTCCAGTTCCTGATATTGATGTGCACTCACTTTGGACACATCAACTAGACATCCTTGTACCAAAATACGATCTTGTGTTTGCAAATGACCCATTTACGCTCATGTTGTTTCATGAGCGAGAGATCAAGGCAATTGAAGCCCCTCTGTATAGGCGCAATGAGATGAAGGCTACCGAAATAAGAAAGAGGATGGCTACTGAAGAAGCATGGGAAGATCTCGTCCCTTTGTCTGTCACAAAAGTAATAAAGGAAATAAAGGGTGTCGAAAGGGTCAGGGCACTTTTACAGAGAGATATGCCAGGCCATGTCATCTGAGTAGAAAATAATATATTTCGAGCTGGTTGACCATAGGATGTCATTAACGTTGTTTGGCAATAAGAATGGCATTAGGGAAGAAGGACGGCCAGCCTCAAGCTTTGTTAACGAACCTTGGTATATCGACCTGCAAAAACTAACAAATGAGGAGCTAATGCGCATGTATACTATGATATCTGACGGGAATTACAGGTTTGCTAAGAATGCTTGGTATATACCAATCGAGAAAGACCACCGCTGTCCTATTATGGTGGCCAAAGGCTACAGGTCACCGGATACACTAGACAGAATGGCAGAATTTCAGAATACAGCAAAGCTATTGGAAAGTGATTTTTCTCATTTTATCGATGCATGGGATTTTGGCTATATCACGGAGCAAGACATTGAAAAGGCGATACTAAAAATACTGGAATCAAGGAACATTGCAATAACCGAGCACAGCTAATAATAACACAGGTTACCAATACATAATGTGGATAACCTTTTTTCCACTTTTCTTACTGATTTAATCAGATCAACAATTGCGCTCTTTGTAGTAATTGATCCAATTGGAAGTGTGCCTATATTTATTGCTCTCACGCATAAAATGGAAAGTGGAGAAAGATCATCTATCACCAAGACTGCCATTATAACATCAGCTGGTTTGCTCTTTGTTTTTGCAGTAGCTGGCACGCAAATACTATCTATCTTTGGTATAACTATCTCAAGCTTCATGGTCGCTGGTGGGATCCTGCTTTTCATTGTGTCGATTGAACTTCTTACACATGGTGAATGGAGATTTGCAGGTGCAGGGACACAAGGTGAATCAGGCGTTGTTCCGCTGGCATTTCCGCTACTTGCTGGCCCTGGTGCCATAACAGCGGTGATAATCTCATTTCAGACTACAGGCCTAATCGTCACTGCGTTATCCATCTTGATAGTGATAGGTGTAACCTATGTTGTATTAAGGTA
The DNA here is from genome assembly GCA_045809625.1 of Nitrososphaera sp. Classification (GTDB taxonomy): domain Archaea; phylum Thermoproteota; class Nitrososphaeria; order Nitrososphaerales; family Nitrososphaeraceae; genus Nitrososphaera. The sequence goes on from JBJMEA010000143.1 coordinate 2,563, forward strand.
CATCGACAGGATTTACAGATTAATCGGAAGACGAGGCTCAATCATTGTTACCAGAGTTTTTGCAGTGCTTGTTGCTGCTATTGCGGTTCAATTCGTAGTAGATGGAGCCAGGACACTCTTTCTTTAGATAGAAGAAGAATTGTTAATATATTTAGCAAACCGTTTTGAAAGCGTTGACAAATCGTGATAATTCTGTCAGAGAGAGAGAGGCAGGTCTCAAACTATTGTCAAAGAATGACATTTCAGTTGGAGACAGTATCAAGATTATTACTACAGAGGATCGCGAGATAATGGGTCTGGTGCTGCCGCGATATGAATCTGCTAATGAAGAGTACATTGTTATCAAATTAAAAAGCGGATATAATACGGGCATACATGTCGGAAAAATAAAATCGATAACAAAGCTGTCTGAAGTAACTTCTACATTAACTGCTCGCTATTATAAAATTCCAGATGACACACCCAAGCAGAATTTGCCAAAAGTTGCCTTGATAAGCACGGGTGGAACCATAGCAAGTATGATAGATTATCGCACAGGCGGTGTGCATGCAGCCCTTTCTGCTAATGAATTGTATGCAGCGTTGCCTGAGCTTGCGAATCATGCATCAATTGACCCCGAAGTTTTGATGAGCGAATATAGCGAGAACCTTAGGCCAGAGCACTGGACCTCGATAGCAGAAAAGATAGCAGAAAAAATCAAGACAAACAAGTATAGAGGCATTGTAATATCTCACGGAACTGATACCATGCATTATACTGCGGCTGCTCTAAGCTTTGCACTCCAGAACTTGCCTGTTCCAGTAGTACTAGTAGGTGCACAGCGCTCGTCTGACAGGCCTTCATCTGATGCTGCCTTGAATTTGCTTGGTGCAATAATATTTGCAACACGATCAGAATATGCAGGTGTCTTTATCGCAATGCATGGTGGGACTTCAGACGACGTTATTGCATGTCATAAGGGGACGAGAGTAAGAAAGAACCATACTAGCAGGCGTGATGCTTTTGAGTCGATTGACATGACCCCTATAGCCTTTGTAAGAAATAACGAAATAGAAATGCAGCAGAAAGTCCAAAACGGGTTAGATAAAGTATTCAGCGACAAGCCTTTTGAGGCAAAGACAAGATTTGAAGATAGAGTCATATTGCTAAAATACTATCCTGGCTTTGCTCCTACACTCATAGAGTATGCGATTAATGTAGGGTATAAGGCTGTAATTATTGAAGGCACAGGACTGGGCCACGTGGGCAAGCAGTGCTTTCCCGCTCTCAAAAAGGCAATTGATGCAGGCGTTATGGTTTGCATGACATCACAATGTATATGGGGGCGTGTGAGGATGACGGTCTATGATACTGGCAGAGACTTACTTGATATCGGCGTGATGCCACTATCGGATATGATTTCTGAGACAGCTACGGTCAAAGCAATGTGGGCGCTAGCAAACAGCGAAGACTTAGAAGATACTAAGAAAATAATGCAAGAAAACCTTGTGAATGAGGTTTCAGCTGTCCTCCCTATATGATGATACATATCATATAGATTGTATCAACAAAACTACCAGTATATTGTATGCGGAACCACAAATCCGCAAAGATAAGCAACAGATGAGAGACAGGACGCACGCGGTTGTGAGATGCATACCAAACAGACTCTATTAAGATAAAATACAATTACAGATAAGATTCTAGGACATAGCCAGATGTTTTCAAGGAAGGCAGTTGGTAATCCTATTGAATCAACATCCAAACATATTCAGAATCACATCAGAACATACATATTCTCACAGTTGACAACGTTTTTGAGCTTATCCATAGACTGGCTCGCTTTCACATACAAAAAGGCTCACAGGTCGATAGAGATACAAGAACTAAATATCACAAACCCTTCTCCTAGAAAAAATGCAAGCAAATTGAGCCTTCTTAAGATGATTTAACAGAATTTACAAGGCTACAAGGCTTAATACGTCTGTTAGAGGAATGTCTAGCCATTGGCATCTCCTCTAGATCTTGCATCTTTGAACCTGAAGGTCGGCTTTGAAATACATCAGCAGCTGGCCACAAATAGCAAATTGTTTTGCAATTGCAGATGCGAAGAAGCCAAAGAGTATGATAGTTCGTTTGTACGCAAGCTGCGGCCAACTCAAAGTGAGCTTGGAGCATATGACCCAGCAGCCATGTTTGAGTTTTCCAAGATGCAAGTTGTTAAATATCAGGCAGCCCTTGGTTCTAGCTGCCTTGTAGAGGCTGACGAGGAACCTCCACATGATGTTAGCAAAGAGGCCCTTAAAATTGCACTGATATTTTCTCTTGCATTGCATTCTAAGGTTATGGATGAAATTCATGTCATGCGCAAGATAGTAATAGATGGCTCAAATACTTCGGGTTTTCAGCGCACGATGCTTGTTGCATCTGGCGGATATCTAGATATTGTAGGCAAGCAAGTTGGAGTTCAAAGCATCTGTCTTGAAGAAGATGCGGCCAAATTAATAGGAGACGAAAAGGGGGTACGCAAATTCGGCCTTGACAGATTGGGTGTACCTCTTGTAGAAATCGCACTTGAACCAGTAATGGGCAAACCTAGTGAAATTATGCAAGTCGCCCTCACGTTGGGTAGACTACTTCGGGCAAGTAAGCGCGTTGCACGCGGGCTTGGCAGCATCAGGCAGGACATAAACATATCAGTGCAGAATGGTAAAGTGGTAGAGGTTAAAGGCGTGCAGCAGCTCGGTCAGCTGGTAAAAATAATCGAGTATGAGATGCATCGGCAATATGGTCTAATAATAATATCGCAGAAATTGAAAGAAAAGAATATCGATATCGAAAAAGTAGTCGACAGAATTGAAGATGTCTCTGACATTCTCGGCAACAAATCATCTTCAAGAATTGTTAACAAAATTCTTGAAGGAGGAGGACACATCATAGCGATAAAGGTGCCAGGGTTTGCAGGCATGATCGGTTATGAACCCTACAATGACATTAGACTTGGAAGAGAGCTCGGCAAGCTTGTGAAATTTTATGATATAGATGGTGTTTTCCATTCAGACGAGCTTCCAAATTATGGAATAACAGAAGAAGAAGTTGCAGCAGTTAAGCAAAGACTACAAATGAATGACAGGGACGCTTTCATTATTTTAGGAGGTCCAAATGACAAGATCAAGTTTGCTTCTGATGCGGTAATTCAACGGCTTAAAGCTGCAGTCGAAGGCGTTCCTGCTGAAACCCGTTCAGCGACCTCTGACGGTAAGACGGCGTTCTTAAGGCCGAAGCCAGGTGGAGCCAGGATGTACCCTGAGACAGATATACCACCCATCGCGATTTCTGACTCCGTGCTTGCATCTATTGCAGATAAAGTCCCAAGACATTGGGATGAGATTGTGAATTCACTTGCCAAGAAATACAATCTTAACATGAAGTTGGCAAGTCAGATCTTTGATTCCGACTACCTTACTGTGTTCGAAGAGATTGCAAGCGAGACCAAGATAGAGCCAACATTTATCGCAGCCAAGTTGACAGAGGATCTCACCAGCCTGGAAAGGCAAGGATTAGATGCTTCGCTCTTGACAGATCAAATGATAAAAGATATCTTTACAAGGCTTGACCGAGGCTCCATAACAAAAGAATCGGTTGCCTTGATATTTGAAAAGCTGATGAAAAATGAGCTGACAATGTCAAAATTAATCCAGAAAAGAGAATTTCTAACAAAAGAACCAGCAGATGAGGAAGTACGGACAATAATCGTTAACTCGGCTATTGAGGCTGTAGGCGCATCTTCGATAACTGATGAGGAGCTAAGTGTAGGACTTGACAAGATAATAAACAACAACATGACACTAATCAAAGAAAAAGGCATGAACGCGCTGAGCACACTTATGGGAAGGGCGATGGCAGAATACAGAGGCAAGGCCAACGGCCAAAAGGTAAATTCAATGTTAAAAGGTAAGATGAGCAAGATGGTCAACAATTAAAAAATGTACAAACCCAAGTCTACGAGGGAAATTTATACTGAATCCTTTTCAATCAATTCTGCAAGCATAGAAAAACAGCTTGCGGACGACTCGGTCCCAACAGGGGAGATCAGGAGCATACTAGATTTTGTTTCAGAGATATACCTGAGAGATGTTGAGAGGATCATCGCACTCTGCGAAAAGGACATGATGGCACTAGAACAGGTGCCAAGTCCCCTCAAGCTATTCGTGGATTGTCTCACTTGTGCACAAGAGTCACTAAGTTTGTCATTACATGCATGCAAGCTTATCCAAAGGTATAGGTCAGCATGGGAAGATTGGATGTAAGCTAGTCGACAGAAACTTCTTTAGTGTAACAATCATGTTATGCCCGTTGGCAGGGAGATTTACTGAAGAATTAGCCGACTTTCATCCCAGGTCATGGCTGTCCAAGTACAGGCGCACTTCGATAGGCTACCTTACGAAGATGTTATTATTTTACCACGGAATAGGCATCCTTCTGCTTCTTGCTATCACGCCTCTAATTGTACAACTTCTCCCAGACTATGAGCAGCCAAGCGTCCCAAGGTCACTATTAGCAGTACTTGCTGCAGGACCATTAGAAGAAACGATATTCTTTGGCATCCCATTCTACATATTTGGAAATGCATACTCTGTACTTGTCACGGGAGTGATATGGGTTGGTATACATCTTTTGAACACGAATACCCTCTCCGTGAACAGCCTTGCATTTGGCAACTTGGCCTTTGTTCTTCCATCCCTTTTCTTCAGCCTAAGGACATGGATCAGTGGTAAGGGCTGGTTTTCAGTGATTACACATTCTGCTTGGAATGGAATATTCTTTGCTGCAGGCTGTTCTGCAGGCGAATTTACATGCACAGCAATTGAGAGAGACATGAGCGCCACAGCAATGAGCGTTGCGCTATCGGGAGTATTAGTTGGAGTAACCTATGTACTCTATAAGAGAAAGGAGAATAAAGACCGTAAGCGATTACGGTCTGACGAATTCAATATATAGCCCGCCATTTGTGTTACAAGGGAAAGCAGAATGAGCCAGGCTGAAAATCATGTTAATGTCACCATAACCATTGGCGACGTAAGAGTCGAGTTCAGCGGCTCCGCAGAGACAGTCACGGCTTCTGTAATGAACTTTCTGCTTAAAGAGGTGCCTTCAATGGATCTTGCAAGAAAGATCCTCCTAAACTACACAGCACAGGAACTCATAGAAACGTACTCCCAGGTGGTCAAGATCACACCAGAGGGTCCTCGTGTAATCCTAGACAGTGAGGTAAAGCTTTCTGATAAGGATATAGTAGCCCTGCAACTTGTGGCTGCCAGAATTGCCAATGAACTCGGTAAAATGCAAGACAATTCTATGCAGGTATCAGAGATTCATACTGCTACTGCACTTAATCCAAAGTCCATAAGCTCCAGAATATCGGAATTGGTTAAAGCAGGCCACGTCACTCGTGACGAAAAAGAGCAGAGCAAATACAGAATAACAACAGCAGGCATTCACTGGCTCAATTCTACTATAGCAAAAAAGATCAGGTCTGTGCAGTAGTGTCATTTGGTGGTCTTTTTTGGATGTAGCGATAGTTTCGCATTGTTCCAATTCTTGTCAGGATGTTTTCTCGCACCATATCTGTGAGTGAGTGCGATACTGCAGTTCTATCGTAATTGTATCCTCGTCTCGATAGTTCCTCATGTACTTCACCAAGTGACCTTTCATTAACAAAATGACCCTCGAACCAAAGGTTTTCCAAAAGTCCCCTACAGGTTGTACCACTTTTGGTTGTCATCTTTTGGTGTTGCTGTTGATGCTGGCCCTCTGGTACGAGTTCCGCTGCTGACTTGGTCTTTAAGGAATCTATTTCCTCCCTTAGCGTATCGAGCTGACTCTGAACTTCTGGTGCAACCATCTTGGCAGTATCAATACTTGAGAGGACGCTTTCAACTACCTGCTTGACACGACTCTCAACACATACCACCTCTACTTCCCAATCACCATGCTTAAGTCTAATCTTGACTTCCTCAGCAGGTGGACCGTTCATTCTTGCTTAATATACCTGCAAATCTGCTATTGATAAAGCTGTTGCTGACCATATTGATCATGTTGAGCAATATTAATATAGTTGTGCCCGCAGATATTGTTGATCAACATGCACAATCAGAAACCCCTTTTTTCAGACAATATCTTGAGTCTAAGGGATCTCGACATAGGGGAATCAGTCAGCAAGTGTCTTGCTCCAAAGGTTGACTTGCTAAAGGGAAAGAAAATTGTATTCTGTCATGATGACAAGAAAATGATGCCAGTTGATGGTTGGGGAATGAGGTCTAACCCTTACAGCAACGCAATGATAACTACTATTCGCCCTATCAAAGAAAATGCCCTTGTAGCAGCTATAGACTCTAGTAGCATCAAGCTGGCGGAGACAGAAGATGGAAGCCTTTATGGCATTAAGTGTGGTGTCGCTACAGCCTATGCTGGTCACACTCTTATGCATTTCAAGATAGGCCCAGGGCTATTCTATCTAAGCGAAAAGACTGTTCATGAATCAGAACTGGAAGAGCGACTCTCAAGGTTAATTCTCTTAGATGATGACTTGGCAAAGCGTCTGATAAGGGTAAGGGTAGAGAGAGCAGTCCAGAAAGAGATAGCAAGTCACTTTACAAATTCAATAATTCTAGTAGATGGCTCACTTAAAGCATCGATCTTTGAGGAGAGAGACTGCCGCATTAGCAAGATTTCGGAGAGCAGTGTGCTTCGCAAGAACATGCTTATAGGGATTAGCAAGAGTACTAAGCTTAAGGCCTTAGACAGAGCGGCCGCCCCACTAACAAAGGTTCCCGGGCCAGCATACATCGAAGTTGAAGATATCATCAAAAGCTTGATCAGAAATACTATTGGGAGCAACCTTATGGTCAAGCTGGAAAAGGGCAGTGGCAGTCCAATTTTGCGAGCAGACATTGTAGGTGATGTGAGCCTATCACTGGGCATGTTGCTTGGTAATGACATAATGGCAGGGGGATATCCCGAGACCTTGAGGCTTGCACATCACATTTCAACATTTACAAGCACAGAGGTGACATGCCTTAGAAGTCACATACTCAACAACTATGAAGTTACAGAGCTAGCTGCTGAGGATATACGCAGGACTCTTTTGGGGGCCATACCAGTATGAAGATATTATCAAAGAATGGCAATGAACTTCTCCTACTTGCCATGAAGGAAGATTCAGCGGCCAAGGGAGACTACTTACTCATAGAGGACAGGAGCAGGAGTATGATTGTACAAGTCTATGATGAAGAGTATCTTTCCTCTCAGGCTTTAATTGAAGACATTGTCAAAGAAGAGGTAGTTAACGCATCGAGCATAGAGAATATACATGATCCTCTTAATATTGGGAGCCTATCTCGGTTGGTAAGAGATGCCAGAGTATTTCGAGCCAAGATAAGGGCGTCAGTAAATGGCGGTAAGCTATCAAGCGATGTAGGATGGCTTCCTTCAAGAGTTGAGTCCAAGATAAGACGCATCGGAATGAAAGAGCTTGAATCTTTGCTTGGAAGGTGCGGTGTATTTCCAATCCCCGTGGGCAGAGCTGGTCACGAAGAAGACTTTGAAATTTACGCAGAAGATCTGGATGGCAAGCTAACTGTCATTACAGGTAAGAAAGAGTCAGGCAAGTCACATTTATCCAAGGTGCTTATCAAGACACTGGTGCAGTACGGTGCCTTTGTGATCGTATTTGATTTGAATAATGAGTATGGAGGTCTTGGATGGAGCCGCATTGGAGTCCCCTCTTCAATCAATCAACAAGTCAAGATACTCGAACCAGGCAAGACACTTAGGTTCACCCTTAACTATTGTGGTAAGACAGCAATATCTGGAATGCTTAAAAATGCTCTCGACATGCCTGCTGCATCTCTGCGGGAATTTTTGCGAATATGGGACTCATGTGAAAGCAAGCAGTCGCTTTCAATAGATGCGATAGGTAATGCCGTCAACACATGGAATCTAAATGAGCTGGTAAGAGACGCGTTAGTATCTCGCTACCATGTCATTCGATCCTCAAGACTCTTCGTCAACGGTGATGGAGGCCTGAAATTTGAGGATATAATTTCAGGCAAGAGCGGAGCAGCTATGATAATCAACATGGGTGAGGTTTCACCTACTGTGCGCAGGATGGTCGTCGAATTAGTATTGAGCAAAATTGTTGACCTGCTAGAGCACAAGCAGATTCCCCCCATATTCCTGTTTGCAGAAGAGGCGCATATCTATATTCGAGATACCTATTGGGAGGACATCATTACTCGAATGAGACATTTTGGTATTTATACTACCTTCATTACAAACCAACCTGATGCAATAAGTGATAGCATCTATCGACAGGTGGACAATATTTTCCTCTTTAACTTTACAAATGACAACGATCTAGACAAGATATCCAAAGTCTCGCTGGCAGATAATGACACTATACGATCGATAGTAAGAACGCTTCCACAACGCCATTGCCTCGCCATAGGCAAGGCAGTGTGTGACCTACCTGTAGTGATCAAAGTTGCCGCAGCCGAGCTAGTGATGCTTGGAGAAACCAAAAAATTCTTTACTAAAAAATAGGTTATACTATGGCAGTCTGACCACGTTTTCTTGTACCTATGTCAATTGCCTCGGTGATGGTGGAGACAAATATCTTGCCGTCTCCTGCGGAACCGGTGCTTGTGGTGTCGAGAATTGCAGTAATCACCTTCTCAACTTCAGGATCATCAACTACAGCTACAACATTAGCTCTGACTGAAAATTCAGCAGAGACCGACCTTGTCCCCCTGCCAGTTTCGACCCGCGGCTTTTCGCCCTTACCTCTTCCTTTAGCATCAAGAATAGTCGCACCGCCTACTCCAGCATTCCTTAGAGCTTCATTAACAGCACTAACCTTTTCTGCAGATATAATCGCCTCTACACGCTTCATGGCACGGTGTAAATATAGTTACAATATAAGGTTTTCAAATAATCAGTTGATGATAATTTGATATATTCATATGCGACGATTGTAATGTAAATATCATAAACTTTATAGATTAAATATTAAGCTGAAGTCTCATTACAGAATGTTTTACCGCAGGGTTGATAAACGTCTACCTAAGATACAGATTACTTGCATTGCAGGAACAAGAAACTAAGATTAAGAACCGAAGCAAGCTTGACATAATATACGACATACTAGTATCTGCAACAGGGGGAGTGAAAAAGACGCACATTATGTCTCATGCAAACTTGAGCTCTGAGCAGATGAACTATTACTTCAACACCTTACTGTTACATAGTCTCCTAAACGCAGAAAAAGACTCTGATGACAATCTAGTTTACAAAACAACACACAAGGGTGTCAGATTCCTTCACTGCTGCGCACAGATAAAATCACTTATCGCACCAGTAGCGAAGGTGAGAATGCGGAGCGATCTACTCTTCCTTTAGAAGCAATAGAATTATCTTCGTATACCGTTAAACGCAATACTAGCTTACCTTTGAGCGATGTCCCATTATCCGACGCAGGAAGATGAGCTCAGGACAAGAGAAGCTCAAGCAGAGACTATCAAACAAACAGAAGAGGTCAAGTTCCTTTCCACATTTCAAACAATCCCTATAAGAAATGTGGGACGGCTATCAGAGATGGCAAAAACAATAGTCAGTAACTTTAACCGGATAGTGGAAGCAGCTCGCCAAGAACCATATCAACGACAGGAAGACATTATGGCAGGGATGAAAAAACTATTAGAAGAGCAGATCAATGTTATTGAAGCGCGAAGAGCTTACACGATAAAGATAAACCCCTCGACTGCTTTAAAAGAGGAAAAAAAGACCTAACAGCCGTTATCTTTTATCCAAGCCTCGTTAGCGAATTCACTTGTTGCACACTGCTCAGTATCAAGCTCTGCATAACCATTGTCCAATAGCTCGTTATTGAGATTGCTAGATGAACAATACACTACTGCGACGACACCACCAGAGTCGGATGTAAGCAACCTGTCATCTTGGTCTACCAGTACAGTACTTCCCAGACAAAGGTCTCGAGTAAACTCAGTTGACTCGATGAATGTTTCTTCGGTCCTTAAAGGAGCTTTGGTGAGGGCTAGGTCAACCTTGTATATAGTGGCGTTCACCCTCACATAGAGCGTATCCCCATCGACGATTCTAGTTGCCACACCTTCAAAGCATCCGGCAGACCCAAGGCATTCTACATCCGATCCAGAATATACGTTATCAAGTATTCTGCTGATGGTATCGCTCTCATCGAGGTTGCCTGGAGTGTTTTCTGTTCTATCAACTGATGCACTAAGCGCATCAGGATCATTGAGGTTGCCTTGAGTGTTTTCCACAAATTGCCATTCATTGTTACCGTCAGGGATCCTCTGCCAAGTACGATCATCGTCGCTCCTATCTACAAGCGAAGGTGTTCTATCTATAATTTCCCCAGTTGCGTTAGTAAGGACGAGGCTTTCGCCCGTATTAGACAGTAGGGGTTTATCAAGGTCGACTACATACGTTTTGCCGGCCTCAATTACAGCATCTTCAGGCAGCTTAATCGGGGGAGACTGAAACAAAGGGCGTATCTCAAAACCACTGATATTGATGTCCACGGCTGTAGGGTTATACAATTCGATCCACTCATCCAAGTCACTGCCTCTAGGATTGAGCTCGACTTCGTTCACCAAGGTGGTGTCGCCTGCTGTAACAGAAGATGACGAGGTATCGTCAGCATTATTCCCAAGTGGAGAACGGTTTAGCTCTTCTATTGACGCTAAAGGAGAAGGAGAAGAAGAATCTTCTACCCCCTCTTCACCACTATTTGTCACATTGCCAATAAGGTCACTAATATCGCCAACAGTGGTATTAGACAATGCATTTTGGCCAGCCGCTGAAGGAATAACCCCCCCTACTACGGATAACAGCAATAATGCCAAAGCTACCTCAGCGTTTACCCACATTATTTACTCCCTCGTAGCAAGAAACGCTTTGGACAATATTAACAGTTATGAAAGCCCCCTCTAGAGCAGTATTTTACTCTTAAAGCTTTTTGTGCAGATAGATTTTCTTTAAATTGTTTAATCCTACAACAAGTATAATAATCAATAATATAGCAATTGCTGCCTGTACTGCAGATATGACCAGCCTCTCACCATGGCCACCAAACAAGTATATCTCCAATGGTCCGACGAAGACAACTAAGAATGCTGCAACAGCAAGTATCATGGCCCACATCCCAGTCATGAAAAGTGCAAGTATCGTGAGTGCCATCTCAATTATTACCTTAGAATGATGAAATACTGAATTGCAATTGAGACAAATGCTAAAAATGCAGTAAATATTGCTAGTTTGAATATCTGATAACCAATCTCTTTTTCACCAAGTGCCCTGTCTATCACAATTAATCTCACAAGCGTTGCGGGTGCAGTACTGTCGTTTGATGCAGATATCTTGAAGTCGTCAGTCAAGATCGTAGGTCTTGCCTTTACCTTTCTGTGCTCTACGATGCGCTTGACACTTGCAAGAAATAGAAATGAGTTCATTACAGCTGGCAAGAGCGCGATTACTCCAATTATTTCAGAACTGCCAGCGATGGCTAATGCACCATACATTGCTCCAAGCAAAAGCGTACCCGAGTCTCCAGGAAATATCCTGCTTGCGAACTTATGGTATCTATAAAATGCAATTGTGGCAAATAATATTGGAAGAGCAGCAAGGAAAACTTCGGGGCTACCAAATATGGCAATACTCACCAAGAGCGGAATTGTTGCAATTATCAAAAATCCGCTTGCTACTCCGTTTAACACGTCAATTGAATTGATAGTATTGCCAGTAATTGGAATGATGACGAATATAAGCGGTATATATAGCAGGGGTATATACACTCGGCCAAATATTAGATTGAGAGATTCTCCATATACTTGTCCTCCATAAATATGAAGAATTACCAACGGAACTGCAGCCGCCAGCAGTGCTACTGGTTTAAACCAACCAGGCATTACTCTGTTGTCGTCAATATAGCCTACTAGAAACGCAATAGCTGTTGTAATGAGTATCGCAAAGACTGCAATGTTCATTGTTAGAATAAAGAGCACAATTTCCGCAGCAGCAATGCTGATCATGATTACTGGACCTGCTGGCCGCGGAATTTGAGGCTTTTCTGGTTTGTGAGCGTCAGGAACTACTTTGCCTTTTTTGATCAGCAGTCTTATTGCTGCCGGCGTCAGGAGCAAGACACCAAAGAATGATATTGCGGACACGGCTGCACCGTATATCATCAGGTTAGCGCCGTCCAACATTTGATATTATTGTCCCAGCCTACTCTTTAACTGAAGCTTTAATTTAGCTGCTACAGTTGGCCCTATCTTGGGCACGCTTGCAAGTTTGGCTTGTGGTGCCTTTGTTATCTTGGACACATCAGTAAAGCCTGCATTATACAGCGCCCTAGCTTTGACTCTTCCAATGCCCTCAAGCAAGACAAGTGGCAATAGGTCCTCTTTTACTCCATACCTTATCCTAGTACGTAGGTTATAAAGCTCTGGCATAAGGTCCTCTCGACGCAATAGTTTGGCTACTTCATAAAGGGAATACGCAAGCCAGTTAGCCATCTCAACTAATCTGTGCATATCACCGGGTTCAACCCCTATCTTATCGCTTAGCATCTTTTCTGACGTCTCCTCTATCCACCAACATAATGCCCAAAAACTACGAGAGCAATCATACTCACTCATGGAATATAACAGTTCATTGCTGCGACTTTGTATCAGCATACTTACCTCGTCATGGTCCGTTTTACGTAATGACAATTTCGGGTAAAAGTCAGGGCTATTTGCTATCACATGCAGAAAACCAAGTGTATGTTTGGTGGTAGTGGTGGTGGCGGCTGCGTGCTCTATACATTGGAGGGCATCCCTAAATTGCACCGCAGTAATGGGATTGATGTATAGAAGCGACGTTCGCCTGCCAAATTCTGTGGCAATATACCGATCATTCCTTGACTTGATCAGCTCTACTTGCTCTAAATATTCAAGCGCTGACTCGACCTTACGCTCGATGGTGGAACTCATATACTGCCGTGCAAACAGTGTTCTTGAAAAAAGGTCATGTATCTCTGGCCGTTTCATTCCGGGCACAGTTGCTATGCTTGAGAGCAAATGAAACCGGATAGCACTATCACTTGACAGCTGCGACCGAATTGGCTCGGGGCTCCCAAGTACGTAGTGGTCATAAAGATCATCAGCATTAGCACCAGATTCAGTTACGATTATGGCCTCACCAGTTGTATCATACTGCGGTCTGCCGGCTCTGCCGCATAGCTGTTTATACTCTAGCACACGGATAGGCAAATTTCTACCATATTCAGAGTCATATCTCAGGATGCTTGCTATCACTACCCGTCTTGCTGGTAGGTTAACGCCAGCAGCGAGAGTCGGGGTCGCAGTTAGCAATTTAATGACACCTTTCCGAAATGAGCTTTCCACTATCTCCCTGCTTGTGGGTGCAAGGCCGGCATGATGAAATGCTACCCCTTTTGATACAAGTTTGGCTAACATATTTGTGATCACTGTGTCGTCTCCTTTAGATAGTATTTCAGAAGATGTCTTAACTGCCAATTCTCTTGCGGCTTTATCTAGCTGATTATAGACACCTTCAGCAGCTTTGGCTGCAAGTGAAGCAGTGCGCTTTCTAGTTTCTGCAAATATGAGGGCTTGTCCACCTTCATTGACACAATCAATAGCAATGTCTACTGCAGAGGAAACGCTAGAGTTGTTGGTCCTAAAAGAAGTGCCGTCGCTCATTCTGATAATGCCATGCTCATAGACTCCTTCTATTAGTTTTGTTGGCCTCCAGTCACTTGCTACAAGCTCACAGGCAAGCCAATCGGCTATCTCATCTGAGTTGGCCACTGTCGCAGAAAGCGCCAGTATCTGAGATTGCGGATAATGCTTGCGGATTCGGGTAAGCATCATCTCAAGTGTTGAGCCTCTTTCCCTATCTCCTATGAGATGCACTTCATCAGATACGAAGAGCCCAATATCATCAAGCCACTCTGCATTATGGCGAAAAAGCGTATCCATCTTTTCATTCGTAAGAACGATAACATCTGCGGTGGCTAGTTCTTTTCCAGAGGAGTCATAGTCGCCAGTTGCAACCATTACCTTGATCTTTCTTCCAAAATCAAGTTTTGCAAGCAGCTTCATGTCATCATATTTTTCGCTTGCAAGTGCACGAAGCGGTGTCAGATATACTGCTTTTCTTTTCTTTTTAAGAGTCTTATGAATTGCCATCATTGCGATAAGCGTCTTGCCGCTGGCAGTTGGAGTAGTCACGAGCACATTTTTTCCTTCCAATATACCATGCTTCACTGCCATCTCCTGAGGAGGATAGAGAGAAGGATAGCCAAGATGCGAAAGAATAATTTTGACTGAGCTGTCACTTAAAGCTGCTGGCATTTTTAGACTATAATCAAGCCGGCTATTTTAAAAATGCATTTACGCCTTAGCCCAAAAGCCAGGCCGTCTTTCAAATATCTGGCCTTCTCGATTAAACTTTTGAATATATTTCCTTGCTTCTTCGTCAGAGAACTTGCCAGTCTTCATCAGCTCGTCTACAAATACCTTATCTTCTACGTCGTTATTCTCAGCGCCAGTTAACCCTCTGAAAAGTTCCATGAATGTCTTTTCCTTTGAAACTACGCTTTGAGGTTTCCCATACAGTACTCCAAGGTCTGTTTTTCCAGTGTTGACATCGACACCAGCAGTCCTCATCATCTGGTCTACAAGATAGATAGCACGCTGGGCATCTTCTGCATCCACCACATCCTTCAATAGTAACCTTGCGCGTGCAGATGAGAGTCTAATCAGCCCTTCAAGCTGCCTTGGAGTTACAGTTATCATGCCTTCTGATTCGATCCTTCTCATATCCATATAATAACTGCGAACGATGTCAATTGCTTCAGGTGTCAGTGAGGGCTCGATCTGTTTTGCATATGACAGATATTTACTGAAGAGATCAATATCAATTGCAGGTCTGGCTGCCTGTCCCGTATCGCGGTGTATTTCTAAAATGTGGCTTGCAACAAGGTTGTCCTTTTCCTTATCTGGGCTATCTCGCACTATGAATATTAAGTCAAACCTTGTCAGTAGAGGGATTGGCAAGTTGACATTTTCTGTGATATTCTTGTATGGATCATATTTGCCATATATTGGATTTGCTGCAGAAAGAATCGAGGTTCTGGCGTTCAGTGTTGCGACAATGCCTCCCTTTGCGACGGAGCAGGTTTGCTGTTCCATTACTTCATGAAGAGCCGAGCGGTCTTCCGGCTTTATCTTGTCAAATTCATCAATGCATACGATTCCCTGATCGCCCAATACGACTGCACCTGCCTCCAGCATCATGATACCAGACTTGTCACGAATGACAGCAGCAGTCAGGCCTGCAGCTGTAGAACCTCTACCTGAAGTGTATAGCCCCCGCGGTGCAATCTTGGCGGTGAATTTTAACATTTCAGATTTAGCTGTACCAGGATCGCCTACCAAAAGTACGTTGATATCGCCTCTTCTAGTCGAGCCATCCTCAAGTCTCTTTGTCACAGAACCTACAATAAGTAGCAGTATTGCTTCCTTTATCGGCTCATGGCCATAAACGTGAGGAGCAAATGAGGCGATTAGCTTTTCGTAAGCATCAGGCTTACTTGCTATTGTTCTTATTTGTCGCTCATCCTCCGTGCTTATCATTATCCTTTCAACGGACCGTGTGTCCTTGCTCCCTGCCCTACCGCCAAGATACTCTATGTTATTTCCTTCCATACGGAGCCGGAAAAGGCTGGTCTTTGCCTGTGGAACTAACTGCTCCTGCTCTATTCTGATTATACCTGTGAGTATGATTCTATCTCCAGGGCGGCATTGATCTACAAGGTCGCTCATTACAGTAACTTCTATGTAATGTGGTAGTTGGCCAGCAGGTAGGTCTTCTGGTAGCTCCTGTAGTCGTACCATTTGAAAGTCGATAAATAGGCTGCTTTCCGGATCCATTTCTAGTTCCTTTTCAGAACACGCAGGGCATTTAATTGGCTTTTTCATCACGAGGCCTTTGAGCTGTGACTCTGTGACAGTGTTGCAGTTCATGCATTTGTATGCAACCTTCTTAGCAAGGGGCTTGACCTCAGATGAACGCACGACCATGCCAGAAATGCTCACAAGTTTATTTATCAAATCAGCATTTATCTCACGCAGACCCTTTTGTACAGTATAGTTGCCTATCCTGACCCGGATCTTTTCATGGATTTCTTGCTCGTAGTCAGGATGGATCTCCCGCAGGATTGATAAGACTGCTTCGTTGAATGCCTCAAGATATTCATCAGGCTTGTGTGTTATCTCTTTGGCAAGAAGAGGGTTGTAGGAATCTAGGTCAATATAGTCTACAATAAGTGACTGGGCACCTAACGCCATCATATTATTTATCCTGTCAAAATACTTGTAATTGCTGTCGCGATCTTTGAATGCTTTGAGGAACCTTTCTAGATCGTTTGCAAGCGCTGCTGTAGTTTGCTGCTCAGACAAATTTCTTGAGTACCCCTTTTTTGAACTTTGATGAAAGTTTGTTTATTTGTGTGTAAAGCTCCTTTTCTTCTGCAGACAGTTTGCCTTCAAGTTCAGGGGAGAGTGTTGATGCAGCAGCTAGTTTGACTATTTTTTCAAGTCGAGAAGCTACGAACGTATTTAGAGAAACAATCAGGTTTTCTCTTTCTCGCTCCCTCAGGGCTTCAAGGTAATCGTTAACTCTGACGTAAAAATCAATATCAACACCAGAGAGGTCATGAGGTTTCGCAATGCGCTCGCGGTTCAGAGTCCGCGATATGTAGCCCATGGCGTCGCTTGACTGAATTTCGACGGTGCCCTGCTCGACAAGGAGCTTGGCAATCCAACGCGGAAGAGATGACATATCGCCTTCTTTTGCATCAATAACAAGACTGCCGACCCACATCTTAGCATCCTCTTTATATGTTACTCGAACCTCTTCCAGCATGTAACCTAGCTGGTAAATAGCTTGAATGGATTCAATTCTTGGCTCGGAGCTGAGGACGTTGACCATGGGGAAGAGCTATAAAGAACACGGTACTTATTATATATCATATCAACACAGCTTTTGTAAAGTTGATAGCTAGCTTATAGCTGTTTTATATCGAGTGACCATTGCTGGGCAAAATAGCAACCTATTAATGATTAAGTAACTTAGTGAAATCGCTTCGTGATGGAACCGGCCAAAGAAACAGATCTAGCGAACCTTATGTGGTCTGAGAAATATAGGCCAAAGAAATTACAGGAGGTTGTTGATCAAAAGGAGATAATTAACGGCATAAGCAACTTGATTAAGAGTCCCGATATACCACATATGCTGTTCGCAGGACCAGCAGGAGTTGGCAAGACCACCACTGCACTTTGTATTGCAATGGAGATCCTCGGGGAGGAGTGGAAGAAGAACACACTTGAACTTAACGCATCAGATGAGCGAGGCATCAAAATGGTGCGCGAGCGTGTAAAAGAATTTGCCGCTTCAATTAAGCTGGCAGATGATAAAGAGTTTGGTAAGCCCAAGATAATTATACTTGACGAAGCTGACGAGATGACCTCAGAAGCCCAGACTGCGCTCAGGCGCATAATTGAAGACAGTGCGAGGACAACTAGATTTATAATTATTTGTAATTATCTATCTCAGATAATAGAGCCGATACAGAGCAGGTGCGTGGTGTTTAGATTCACACGATTGCCAAAGGAGGTCGTTATAGATCACCTGAGAATGATCTGTGAACGACAGAGAGTAAAATACGAAGAGAAGGCTCTTGCTCAGATATATGAGTCCACCAGCGGCGACCTACGTCACTCCATAAATATCATGCAAGCTGCAGCCGGAATGGGTTCAGTATCCGCAGCAAATGTTAATGCAGCTATTGGGCTTTCGGGCAGGGCGAGAGTGAGTGAAGTGCTGCACCTTGCAATATCGGGCAAGTTTAACGACTCTAGAGCAAAGCTTCTTGAACTAACTCAGGTCTATGGAATGTCAGAGCGTGACTTTATGAAGTATGCAAATGAAGAGGCATACGAGATGAAGCTCGAAAAGCCAGAGGAGTTTGCAGCCATCATGGCAGAGTATGATTACAGGCTTACCGCTGGTGCACATCCAGAAATTCAGCTCTCGGCACTACTCGCGCAGCTAGGCAAGATGGCCAGGAAATAATTTGAAGCGTAGGGAGTATGTGGCGTACATTGCTAATTGCAATAGAACTCGGCCAGGATACCCTCGTCAAGTAAACTCGTTTTGATACCTTTATTTAAATGATTAAAGTGTCACATGAAACTCTCTACTACATATCTACAGATAATTCTGCTGCAGAGGCAGGCCAGCAGTGTTTATTTATCTCGAGTATATATCTATCCCCTGAGCCATAGCATACTTGCAGGTTCAAGACATAGAGACGCCTTTAGGATTAAATCTCATATGAGGCTTGAGAGTTAGAGCTCAATCTGCCTAGCCGACTAGTATTCTTCATCAAATTCCTCCCCACCCTCTTCTTCCTCTACCTCTTCAAAGTCCTCTTCTAGTTCTTCGCGTTCTTCTGCGCTTTTGTAGGGAAGATCTGCTTCACCAGGCACGCCACACACAGGGCACTTAAACTCTATCGTTTGACCCTCGAGGTCTAAGGGGAACTCTTTGGAAAAGACCTCGTCGCATTTTGAACACACAAGTGTAGTCTGGATGTTCTCCTGGCTGAACTTGTGTGATTGTACTCTAAAGGTAGTATTTGCCAAGTATTTTCGTCCTACGTACAGGAAATCTCCTTTTTTATAAGCGTTCTTTGACGTCAACTAACATTTTATAAGGAGGATTCTATTGCCCTTACAATACGAAGTTCTGAAGCTATAAAGGATGTGTGGTTGATTGCCGCTACTATTTGCTTCTAGATTAGCAGAGAATACAAAAATTTCCTCAGGACATCAACAGGGAAACTTTCTATCTCATGGCAGATTTCTTGCCAATTGAATTTTTTGTCTATAACTTATAGAGCATGAAATTTTGAGGCTTATTTACGATTATTGCATTATAGAAAGATATTTTTCTAGTCCGAGGCAACTGACTATAACCATTCAAATTGAATGGGAGTATATAGTTTTTTTCGGGCATCATCTAAGCTGCTTCGCTCAATAATTAGTCCCTGCGATTTAAGCTCCTCCACCGCACTTTGCACGGTTCTCCTTGGAAGATTGGTCATATTCATGAGTTCAACCTGATCAATAGGATGCTTTGATTTCATTACAAAGTAAACAAACTTGGCCGCTGGACTTCCTTCTGGGTTCTTGCTAAGATTAGATACGCTAAATGCTGCTTTTGTTGGAAATCCTCTTCTTTGCGATTCTACGGCAGATGCAGCTTCAATCCGCACTTCAGCTAAGTTGACCCGCTGACCAAATTCTGCGATCAATGCAGACTGCTGCGACTCCAGAGGAGCTTCAAAGATAAACGTGCTTGGAGGGAACTTCGCAGTTAACGCTCCAACAAAATTCCACCGTATAATGCCTTTTTCATCGTAAATGCCAACATTTATGCCTTCATTGGCTTCAAGTACAACTTTATCGGAACCTAGCTTGACTGCTTCTTCAATTTTGGTTAAGGTAACATCTAGTGGAAGTTGGTGCCTTGGATCCTTCTTGCCAACTTTCCATTGAACATCAAGTTCTTTGGCAAGTATGCTTTCAGTAATCTTTCTCTTCTGTTCAAAGTTTAGATGTGTATTATTCTCTCCTATTTCTATGATGTCAAAGCCCATCGTCGTAGCTTCTTCGACGAACTTTTCGAATACATTTTCTGATACCATGTATTCAGAAATAGTGCTTCCAGTGGAAACTTTGATATTGTGATCATGATAGAATTTTATCTTCTTCTTCAATATCTCTTCGGAGATAAGAAGTGGTAAAACTCCGTATATTTTTACGGCATCGACAAATGGCGCAAGTATTTGGAGGTTTTCTTTGTCAAGGCCCTCAAACTTGTCTATAATATAAGTTCTGCCTTCAGTTCTTGGCTTTTTTACATCTATCCTATTCTTTGCATAGTCTTCTAGCAAGCTTAACCATGTATATGCAGATCTGTCATCTATTTTGAACTTTTGACTCATGCTAAAACTGCGCAGTTAATACAGAGTTGTATAGATTTAGCACATATAATTCAATTTTTGCGCCAAGAATTCTGTTGTGCTAAAGCTTAGTAAGTGTTGATAAATACAGTTGGGCTTAGCACTCTCGCTACAATTGCTATTGCATCCACTCTGCTACCACTTTTCACAGGTTATGATGCAAATAATAATTATACTTACGGTAATTGACAGCAACAATAGCAGAATGTGGTAGACAAAGACTAGTCAGTAGACTGTATTTGATATTCTGCTAACCAACTAGGTATATTTTAGAACAAGCGAATCGCTCGCAGTGAAAAACGAAGAGCCGAAGAGTTGACAGCGTCTTAAATTACAAGCAGCCGAAGGCAGAGCAGCTTTCACATAGAGCAACAGTCATTGAGAGGTTTTTGACAGCACACTTTTGTACTGATAGTCCATATTTCTAATGCTTTCTTACCAATCGATTCTAGAGTACCGTCGCCGGGGAAAATCTGCGTGACAAGTATAACCTTTTACTTCTAATGTGAAGCTGATCTCTTTATCTAATGCCACTAATAGAGGATTTGAACCATCGAAACCGAAGAACAAGGGGTCAGAAATCACAAATTGCTCAATTGATTTGAGGCTTTTAAGATAATAGCCCAATGCATTGCATAACATAGTATGCCAGTTCATATCAGGATCTCTGTTTTGATTTAATACTTCTAGGGTTCTTTCTGCATCAGCCTTTTCCTCTGCAGAAATATTCGAGGAAGTTTTAATGTACTGCTTTATAGCTCTGATATATAAGAGGCGCGCATCCTTTTCGTCATACATATTGCATTGAAATTGGAAAGGATTTATTTACTTTGGCATATGTGTGTATCTGCATAGGCCTATGATGGAAAAATAACCAAAGATGCAAAATAAGTATAACAAGAATATTGATCATCCAAATGGCTACTCATTAACAAGGGTATTCGTCAATCATGTGTCAAGAAAATAAGCCATCAGAGTGTCTAATTTAGAGACCGGATAGAATTTTCTTCTTATTGTTATTATTTTGTACAACCAATATGTTTAGCATTTACATTTCCATTTCTTGCAAATAAGTAGCATATCTACCATTGAAGCCTCAGTTTTTAATATCAAAAAATGATATCAATATTGCCAGGTTCTGATATGTACGGCTTTTTGCCTTAATAAATTAAGACTCCTTTTAAATAAATGAGGGTTGAGCTTTTAGAAAAGAAGGGAAGCGATTGAATGCACTGAACCAGATCTCTCATTTCACTCGCATACCAGCTTTTTCTCGATTTTCTAGCTTTGGTTCACCTACCCCGTGTCACTACTGACTAATGCATTAGTAGCATTAGTTCCTGCGCTATCAGATCCTGAAACTGAAGGTAGCCCTCTTTCTTGAAGCACTTGGTCTAGAATTGTCAGATCATAAATGCCGGACAAATCAGGCTGCTGTGGAAGGAATCCCAAGTTATATGCATCATTTGCGTCTTGTATTAAGGATAGCCTTATCGGATCATATGTAAAGTCCATTCTTGAAAGTGATGCATTTAACACATCTTCTGCTATTGTTTTTTGAGTCAGTTTTTGAAGCTCGATGTTAAACGCCTGTATTGCAGCAGTTTTGTCACTATTTATCCAATTTGTTTCATTAACGTGTGCTTCAAGTAGTCTCTTTATTACGTCTGGATTATTCTGCAAATAATCAGGTCTAACAATCATATTTGCTGTCACAAATTTTCCCTCAGGTGGCCATAAATCTCTTTCATCCACGAATATTTTGCCTCCACCTTCTTTCACTAGTGTTTCTCCCCATGGTTCTGGGACCCATGCCCCGTCAATTTGCTTTGTCTCGAACAGAGTTACTATGTCGGGGTTTTTGGCGGTTAATACTTCTACGTTTCCGCCCTTTTCTATGGTATTGAGGCCATTGTCGAGCAAGTAATTCCTGAGCGCTATATCTTGTGTGTTGCCAAGCTCAGGTGTTGCAAATTTCTTATTGGCCAAGTCTTGAGGAGAGTTAATACCAGAATCGTTTCTTACAACAAAGACCGCTCCACCAGATGCGCTTCCTGAGATGATTCTAAGCGCTTCTCCACCAGATCTCACATATCCGTTTATGGTCGGTCCAGGTCCAATATATGTAACATCAATTTGATTTGCAAGAAGCGCTTCCATTGCTGATGGACCTGCATTGAATATTTGTGTTGTAACTTCTACGTCGTCGCCTAAAGCTTTCTGAAAGTCGCCTCTACCAAGTCCTATGACTGCTTGTGCGTGGTTGATGTTTGGGAAATAGCCTATTCTTAGCGTTTTGCTCTGCGCGTTCTGTGTCTGGGAGAAGGCAGGTATTGGTATTGAAGATGTAACCAGTGTCACTGCAAAGACAGCAACTAAAATGGCATAGATTGCCTTGTTGTTCATTATCTGGCAACAATCAAGCCGGAGATAATATCCATTTTGTATATGCAGAAAAAGACTTGTAGATGCAATATGATGGAAGTAGTTTTGTCCAGGTCATCATCATATTAGCAAAATATACACACAATGTAAGTATGATGCGATAACTGCTTCAAAAATACAAATTTGGCGTCTTTAAAGAAGATTAAATTCTACTTGGAAGAACAATAACGACATAACAGGATTGTAATGCGGAGACAATTGGAATTATCAAATAATTAGCGTAGAGCATTGCTCCTGGAGGAGACGAGCAAACTATCATTGTCTCGATATATTTCTTAATTGATTAAAGCTCGATATAGGATCTGACGCAAAACGCAAATACAGTAGTTGATTGAGATATAAAAATATCGGGTAGTCCAATGTGTTTTGTCTACAATGGCCTCTACTCGGTCTTATGTTCAATCTCTCATCCTCGCAATAAAATTACTTATGCTATCTCGGCGCCAAATTTTGCATGTCAAGTACTTCTGTTACAATTTGAAAAATGTTCAGCAAGCCACTGTGGCTATAGGTTGTGAGAGAAATTGCGCTATAACTTCATGTTGATCGAAAATATTGCGTGTATCAACTCGATTATATTTCTAAGAAGTATTTAGATCAATATGACATACTTAATAACAGAACAAACAAGTACGAAATATCTGCAATCTAGGGCAGATCTCTGCAAATGTGATCACCGGGAATTTCATCATGTAGATGAAGAGGGGCATGGTGGATGTAAGTATTGTATTTGTGATCAATTTGATCCTCGATAACTTACTTTTTATGATATGCAATTAGCACTACTACAAGAAAACATCTAAAATATTAAAGCGAGACCCTCAAGTTTGTCTTTGGTGGATATGTCAGAGTCTCTGTCAGACGATTCCCGATATCCAAGTTTATACTTGAAGGATCAGTAAGTGTATGGAGAACTGCCATAAATTTTGTTTCATGTTATATGCCGATATTGCACTAACTACGCATATATCTCTGCGTTCTTGCACAGACTCTGCATTTTTTGCGTCAAAAGATGCAATATTATTTATGCATGCCTCCCAATGCCATTATGAAGAATGCGATAAAATTTGGTATTGCCGCTGCAATTACCATTGCAGTTATTGGATCATCTGTTTCATCATCATCTAATACTTCCCCAATCCTAGGTATAGGCCTTTTCGGTAATGTCAACGATAGCGATGCCACTAATTTGCAGACAAGCGAGCAAAAGACTATAATAATAGGCTATTTCCCAAACATCAACCACGCACAAGCAGTCATAGGACTTGGTAGAGGCGACTTTCAGAAAGCTTTAGGCGACGACGTAGAAGTTACAACACAAATATTCAATGCAGGTC
>JBJMEA010000144.1:0-3735 GCA_045809625.1 Nitrososphaera sp.
ACCACACAAGATAGAGATAGAGATGGAATACCTGATGCTAATGATAACTGTCCCAACCTTCCTAACGCAAGATGTTATAAAGAAGGAGATACAGCATTAGTAGTTCATAATAGCAATAGATGATTAAATGTGCAATTCATGATCTGACTTGTTGCAGCTTGAAGATGTGATGATGAGCCTGTAACGCTACAGAACCATAGCCAAGAAGATAGAAAAAGGATTCTGAAGGCTCTTAATTTCTATATAAAAATAAAATGCAAATAGTCGAACCCTGATGGATAATTTTTACTACAATAGACAGGCCATAACCTGTAATGAACAACTCTTCAAGTTCTATTTGCTCTCAGCGTGGCTTAAAGTACTTTCGCTTAATATGATACTCGATTACGCATTTTCTGTATAGATTTTGATACCATTCTTGATCATAGCCATTAGACATAGCCAGTTTTTTGTTTCTCTCAAGTATTTTGGCAAAGATTTCTTCAGTTGGCAGTCTATTCAGCTTTTGGGAATTGCAGTTTGCACAAGCTGGTACCGAGTTAAATAGATCAGTTGAAAAAAGATAATCAAAAGGCATTACATGATCAATATGATATCTTTCAACTAGCTTGCCACAATAGAAGCGAGCATTACCATGGAACTTTAGAAGTTCCTCTTTTTCTTTTGCTGTCAGATGATCTCTTGCTAGTATCCCACGAACCTTTTCCGCTATACGAGGAGAGAAGTTAATCCTTTCCAAATATCTAGTCAATACATAGTTGATTGCAGGATTCAATATCCCCTTGAATTTTCGAAAGAATTCGACTATATCATGCTTGAATATTATGTGATCCCTATCTTTGACTATCACATATAGTCCTAAATCCTTGTTAAGTTGCCCAAAACCTCGGGTTTGATGCTCCTTTTAATTACATTTCTTCGGAGTTCTTGATGTGTTTCTTTTGCCAGGTCTTCTAAAGTGGGTGGCCTGAGGAGATTCTTGTCTGTGTCAGTAAGAACTTGTGGATATTTACATCATGGAGTATGTGACTGTCTTAGTTTAAACCTATAATACATATCCCAATAGAATTTTGTGAATCTTATCGGTGGAAAATCGAGCTCTACTTGCAGCCTATCAGATGTTCCCTCGATCCATTGATAGCCAAGCAGCTTCATGGTATTTCGTTCATCATAATCTGCTAGAGCCATTATTGACTTTAAGAACACCGGTTTGTAACTACTCGAAAAGTCAGCACTCCTGAAAAAACTACCAAATCTCTGAAGATACTCTAGCTCGTCAAACAACCTTATCCACTTTTATCCCTTAGGATGGCTAAACTAAAGCTTTATGATACAGTACATGTTTTTGAGCATCTTTAGTGTCTATTGGTAAAGGTTTAACTGGAAGGATAAGATAGTTGTTTCTCTCCATCCTCAGTAATTCCCTGTCTTTTAGTTCATTTCAAGTGATAATAATATAATAGCCACTGCTACTACTGCTCCTCACTTATTGCATCGCCAATACGATCTTTCCTCTTGGATGTACATCTCTTTGGTAGTCAAGCGCAGCCCGCGCCTCATCTAGTGGAAATGTCCTCTCGACATTCACTCGTATATTATTTTGATCAACCCATTCCGCCAATTTTGTCAATCGCTCCCCATTTGCTTGACTGAATAGGAATAGCGCTTTTACCCCAAACTGATCCATAAGCTCTTGAACTGGCTGCTCTAGCATAGATACTAAAACCCCATCACCTCTCTTCAATACTTTGAATGATCTTGTGTATGTTTCACCACCTACAGTGTCAAAGACTGCATCAAAGTCGTGCGGCAGCACATTCTCAAAAGTCTGAGTCTTGTAGTCTATTGCCTCATCTGCTCCAAGCTCCTCTTTTACAAACTGTACATCGTTTGTGCTCACAGTGGTTGCTACATATGCTCCAAGGTGCTTAGCTAGCTGGATACTAATTGATCCTATTCCCCCAGCTCCGCCATGAATTAGAATCCTTTTACCCTTACTTAATCCCATGATTTCTACAAGCGCCTGCCAAGCGCTGACTCCTACAAGTGGTAAACCAGCAGCCTGCTCGTGAGTTAGAGTTTGTGGTTTACGTGCTATCTTGTCTGCATTTGCCAAAGCCATTTCTGCAAATGCACCTGAACCTCCTGCAAATGCTCCAGCTTGTCCATATACTTCATCGCCTTGTTTAAGATCAGAGATGGAGGTGGAGGATGATACACGCTCTCCAACTTTTTCTATGACACCTGAAAAATCCATTCCCAAAGTAGCAGGGAATTGCAGAGGTGCCATTTGCTTGAAGAATCCCTCTCGAAGTTTCCAATCCGAAGGGTTCACACCAGCTGCTTTTACAGTGACTAAAACCATAGACTCCGACGGACCATGTAGTGAAGGTGCATTTGGGTTAATTTCAAGCACTTCACTATCTCCATATCTCTTTATTTGAGCAGATTTCATTGTCAATATAAGGCTGTATCATATATTAAACAATTGTAATGTTTCTGACCTTTTTTCATTATCTCGGCATAGCCATGCAACGTTAAGCTTTGCCTGATGCGGATTAACAGACTCATATCTGTCCAGATTTGAACCCGGGATCAGCGACTCCAAAGGAGGGGGAGCTGCTTCAACTGATTCCCGGCTTCAAGCCCCAGCCATAGCATCACAATTACCGTCATCATTAGCACCCGCAACCTCTATCGACTGGGACAAATACAAAGAATATCCATATGCAAACCAGCGACCAAACACTGCTCGATTGATTTTGAAATATGGTAAAAAATATTCCTATATGCTAGAACGAATGGACATCAAAGACTTGCTCGTTCTGGCGCTAGCCAAGCAAAGACATATCGTGAAGGCTCTTGCAAATCCTGCAAAATATAAAGGAGTGAATGAACAATGGAACAAACTACGAAGACAGCATCAGCTCAAGTGGTCATCTACCAATACACTTCATGTCTTTGAAAGGATCATGAATAACAGCACTGGTTATGATAAGGTGCTAGAATGCATTAAACAGGTTCTGCAATTCCTCCCCACTCGCATGCTAATGTGATAATCTTTGGAACATTAACAGGTCTTCGACCAATTGAGGCTTGCAGTAGTGTTCAGCCAATTCATACAGACCTGTCCAATTATCTAAATTCGGAATTGTTTATGATGTAACATTTCAAATGCAAGGACATATTTATCAGGCGAACAAAAAAGCCTTCATTAGTGTAATGACAGACCGACTCTTGCAAATATCAGAGTGCAGACTACCAATCCTACACATCCATTTACGTCTACTTACGCAAGCGAGGTTTAGCAATGAGAATGAGTTATTGCCGCGAAATCTTTGAGACACATTTACGCTATAGTGGTATTGAGTCTGAGACGGTCATGGTCAATTTGCTTGTAGGTAGAATTTCTCCTGAAATCTTTCAGGCATTACTGGTCTCCAAATATGAAGCAGGATATTGAGCGTGTAAGAAAGGCAATAGACAGTTTAGCCGATCAATTATTGTAACATTTTGCACTTTTGTCCATATTGATAATAATCACTTGCAGGTCGTTAGTATTTGGATCCCATATACGCAGATAATTATCTAAAAACAACAAGATAATAGACAAAGAGGATTTTCAAAATCTATAGATTCTATTAAATGGTATTATCTTCGGTTCTGTAACGTTACGGGCTCATCATCACATCTTCAAGCTGCAACAAGTCAGATCATGAATTGCACATTTAATCA
>JBJMEA010000145.1:0-11316 GCA_045809625.1 Nitrososphaera sp.
AGGGCAATTTAAAGAATATTTGCAAGCTATATAACTAAAAAGTGATTGATAAAACTCAATTATTTTTGATTGAAAAAAGACATAGATTATATCTCCCAGAATAATAGACTGATAGTACACACAGAAAGAAAGCCTATGTCAGATCCATTGCATCCACGCAATTTAGGAGTCGTTGTCAGAAATACACAACCAGAGGACATTCCTAAAATTATAGATTTACAAAAAGAATCATTTCCATATCTTGCTCGGTATGGAAATATATGGCATGCAGAAGAGCTGGAGAGCCATCTTCTCATTTTTCCTAAAGGACAATTTGTTGCTGTCGAACCAGATGGCAAAGTTGTTGGTTCTGCCAGTACCCTTATAGTCTCACTTGATCCTCAGTATGCAGAGCATGCATGGAAAGAGATTACTGCAAACGGTATGTTTACAAATCATAATTCTAATGGAGATACTCTTTATGGGGCAGATATATCTACACACCCAAAGCATAGGCATGAAGGCCTAGGTGGTATGCTTTATGGCGCAAGAAAGGAATTAGTTGTTAAGTTGAACCTAAAGAGAATGATAGCAGGAGGCAGACTATTCAATTACAGCGAACACGCAGATAGGATGTCTCCAATAGAGTATGCTGACAAAGTAATAAAAGGAGAATTAAAAGATCCAGTTTTATCATTTGAATTAGACAACGGGTTTAGATTTGTCAAAATACTCCCAAATTACTTGGACGATGTGCGTTCTCTAAATTACGCTAGTTTTATAGAATGGCTAAACCCCAGTTACAAACAAAATCGTTAAGCAGTGACTTGAGCTTTTCTGCAATATGCCAAACTTAGAGAAGAATCTTGGCTTTTGAAGTTTGCGAAGAGTTTTTCACATGGCTGATGTTAGGCCACAACGATCGAATACAGGTATATGACTTGCAGCCAAGAGCTAGCTTTTGTACGAAATTGGGATTGTGTCAAGTATTCTTAAACTTACGAGCTGATATATGTCAAGAAATCCGGGAGATTATGAGAGAATCAAAGAAGGTCCTTTATTCCATTTCACTACAAGCTATTATTTTTGAAACCAACAAAATTTCAATTCTGTTTATGCATAACCGCCTCATATCAAATAGATAATTTAGTTAGGTTAAACTGAGCAAATGAACGGGCGCCCCTACCAACCCTAAGATGACTTGTGGAGGCCATAAAATTGATAGACCATAAAAAGTAATTATAATATTTATTAGGTTCTTAATTTCCATAATCCAAAATACCAGTTCTTACCAATGCTAAGGAGAGTATTGAGTGCAAATCCTGAACACGTTATTTGGTCTCTCCCCGTAACTAAAGGCTTTTTCAAAAAAACCGTAGTACAAGAACGACAGATAACCAATTACAGGGCTATTCAGGGCACCGGTTACATTGGTCTACAACTGTTAGACGACATTATAGTCATGAATCAGCATAGAGTTTCTGATTCTAGTTACACTTCAGTTGGAGGGGGAAGATATTCTCCAAGAGTTGGAACAGGCAAGTCCACCTCTAGAACAGTTGGAGATATTGCCTTTATCCATGAGGGAAAACCCTACTTTATTTTTTACCAAATTCCTGACCCTCAGGGTGTTGCAAGATTAGCTAAGGCTGCAAGAAAAAGTTTACTGGAGGCGAAAAAGGTAGCTGAGAAAATGAATAAGGCCCAATTACAAGAACAGCAGCAGCAACGACAACTAGAGAAACAGCAACAAAAAGAGAAAATTAGTTTGGAAATAAATACAGCAACGACAACTACTAGTAATAAAGTAATTACTTGTCCACGCTGTAGTAATACAAATACAGAGGGGTCAAAATATTGCAGTAATTGTGGATTTAGGTTTGCTGATGCTTCAAGAGAAGAAGAAGGCACAATAAGGAATCAAACGCCATCGCCATCATCGTCCTCTTCTCCTGCTCCTTCATTGATTATAGGTGAGTTTGTAACTTGGGAATCGCCTGCACATGATGTAAAGATAAACTATCCATCTAACTGGACTATTGAAAAAGTAAAAAAGCCGTCACTTGTAATGTTCGAATCACCAAAAGAAAGCCCTTCTGATATAACCTTCGAAAATGTTGTAATTGGGTTATACGATATCCCAAATTTAACGCTAGAACAACTTGTGCCGCATTACATCAATCAGCATAGAAAGAGATTCGTCGATTTCACTCCAATTGAATCAGCTGCTACTACCCTTGCAGGAAGACAAGCACATAGGATAGTATTTGATACAGAGGGAAAAAGAATGTTGGCTGTTTTCACGGTTGGGAAAAATAAAGTATATGACATTGTTTTTGCATCACTACCGTCAAAATACGATAGTTATCTTGCTATCGTGCAAAAGATGCTTGATTCTTTTGTGATAATGTAATAATAAGTGCTGACAAGCAATTCTATTACTAGTATCCGCCCCCTTCCCCGTAAGTTGCTAGTTTGTTTAATAGCTAGCCATCTGTTTCTTCGCTTCGTATTTCTCCATATGGTTATCATCACACTACAGCAAATTATAGACGAAAGGATTTCATTCTTACGAGAGCAAATCAACCCTAATAACAAACCACAGGTCAACGGTACATTCCAGATTCAAATAAACGCAATAAGGTCTGCTGCTTATGACTTGGAAAATGTTGAACCTCTAATCAAGCAAAAGAAGGAACTTTTGAAGATTAGTAAGGACATAAAAGAGATGGATAGGTTATTGGCAGAAATTGAGGCTTTAGAATGGCTGCAGGCCCAGATAGTAGTTTTTACTCTTGGCAACAGCGAAGCGGTTGGAATCTAGATTAGTCATTTTTATTGCATCTAACTCTAAATTGTTAGAGTTATAGACTACTTAAATATTATACTTACATTAAATGCTCAAATGAGAGTTCTTGTTCGTGTAATCCTTCCAGATGAAGCAGGCAATAGAGCTATCAAAGACCAAAACTTCATAAAAAATATTCAATCTTTCATGGACAACTATAAAGCTGAAGCAGCATTCTTTACTCCTTCAAATGGAGATAGAAGTGCCAATTTCATTATAGATATGCCCTCTTCAGATATGATGGCAACCATCGCAGAACCGTTCTTTGAGATGGGCGCAAAGGTGGAGATGCAACCAGTAATGAACTTTGAAGACCTAAAGAAAGGTCTTAGTGCTGCAAGATAAAGTAAAAAATTTCTTTCTATTTTTCAATCATCGGAAAATCATAGTGTCACTCTTTTTACGACAATTATGAACCAGCTGTTGAAATTTAGCTATTCCTATTACTGTTGTTGCAGCTTCTGTAGGAAGCTGCTATAGTTTGATAAAATAAGCGACAACCCATTGGCTTGCTGGCAATTTATGATACTTAATGTGGATTCTTGAAAATACATCAGAAAGCGAAACAAATCACCTCTTCCATAGCTTGGAAAATATCTAACCCTATGGCTCAGGCAGCTACTGTATATTACTTATCTTATCCTGCTTCCTTCCCGTACGAGTTATAAAGACAACTAAATGAAGGGAAAGCCTTTTCATTCTTGACTATTTCTTCGGGAACATACTTAATGAACCAATTATCATACCATCTTATCACTTCATACTTGAAAAATTCAAGCAGTTCTTTGTCTTTTACACATTCATGATTAATTACAAAACAAAGAAATTCTATGCGGCTGAAAAGGAACGACAATTCCTGAGGGTCTAACTTGTCATTCCCTTTTTTCAACAGTTCATAAAACAGACGCTCCTCCGTTGAAACTATTTGTTGGAAAGTACCGTCTAGAAACTGCAGCTCTCTTATCCTATCACTTTCTTTTTGCTGCGCGTTACTTGCCTTCAATACTTGATTGTTTTCATGAATCTGATAACCTGTAAAACCTAAGTCGACCACAGCTGCTATCGCAACTATCGTGGTGGTAATCATTTCCCAAAAATTCCCCGAAATTTCAACAGCAAAACTCATTATGGTGGCCCAGACTATTCTGCTCTGTCCAGAGTATAGAAGAACTATCAAAAAGAGTAAGGTAAGGTGGAAGCAGTCACTTAGAATTTAGCAATGGGACAAGACTGCAATTCTAGCATAATTTCATACATCTTTCTATCCCTACAACAACAATACAATTTATTACGCAAACAATAATGGGCTGAGGTCTACAGACTGAACGGCAATCTAGAAGCAGCAATAGCTAGACATAGATTAGCATCTGTAGACATGCCTACGGATATTAGATAAACATGTGGATGTATAATTAAAAAATGATGCCCAAAAATTGACAAAGATCTTGATAATATCATCAAAGAGCGACAGCCAAAATACATTAAATAACAACAATAAGGCTGATAAGTTACGCTTTACAAAATTAAAATATCTCAAGCATTCCATCAAAGAAGGGTTGAATTTTCTTTCAATTCTAACCCATACTGTTGAGAAAAAATATCCGCAATAATTAAAACATATCTTGTAATGCAACCGGCTCAATGCGGTCACTAAAGGAGTTTTCTTCCAGCCTAATTGGAGGAGGAGCGATAGTGATGCTATTATCTTTTTTAGGGTTATCAATCATGACAAATGAAGTACTTGCAGTTCCTGACAAGTTTTCAATGTTATCTTTCTCTTGGTTACCAATGATGACAGATCAAATGCTTGTGGGTCCCGATAAATTTGGAATAGAGGAAATTTATCCTGTAGTAAGTAATGGTCCTATTTGGTACATAAATAGCGAAAACCCGCAGAGCGACAAGAACTTCTACTTCAGATCTTTAAAAGACATAAACTTAGACAAAGAAGGAGTTCAAGGAGAATTTGAAATGAATGCTGAAACGGGTACAGAAAAACATGGAGTAAGAATTCATGTAGATTCTCCAAAAGGAAAATGGAAGAATGTAGAGATGTCAGGGTACTTTAAGCTGCTTGATGGACAGGACGAATTTACTATGATAGCAAGGCATGGGCCAAGTTATCATGGCAATGGAGGATGTGATGCTTATGGTTACTATGGAATGCTGAGTGCTCAAGGCGACGCTTATTTTAAGAAAAAGACATACCATCACGGCGGAGGCTATACAGACAGGACTGCTGTAGCAGAAAAAGTAGTCAACAAGCTACAGGACAGATGGATAGGCATCAAGTTTATGGTCTATGACGTGGGCGACGGACATGTCAAATTAGAGTTGTGGGTCGATGACGGAGATGAGACGAACAATTGGAAGAAGGTAACAGAGTATATAGATGATGGAAATTGGGATACAGCTGAGAGCCATTGCGGCAGACCTAATAACTACATAATAGACTCTGGCACAAGAGCCACCTTTAGAGTAGATGACTCAAAATTTGAATTCAAAAAGTTATCAGTTAAGGAGATAGAAGCAGGAGAAACGGGAGGAGCATCACTCATGCCCTATCCAATTAAGGCGCTATCTAAAAATGAATAACCAGATATTCAAACTGCAGAAAGTTATGATATGTAGCATACAATCACATTGAGCGATCACAAAAGGAAAATAAGAAAGTATTTAGTTCCAGGGGTTGAATATAAAGAAGGTAGCAACAATAACAACAATAAACCTTGGAGCGTATTTGTGGCCTCAGGTATAAACATCCTTCCTATTAATTGCTCATTTCAAATGCATCTAAGTTACACGAAGACACACATATATCTACATTTGACTACCTGTATGTCAAGCTCTAGTTGCTGCGAAATTGCGAAAAGTGGCGATCAAAGCTCAAATTATGCAAAGTTCAATCTATTCCACAAAGTTACAGAACCGAATATGCTCAACATATATCAACTTTGTTCTCCAGAATTCCTAATATATGGTCAAGACCGCAAAAAGATCATCGGGAACTTCTAAGAAAAAAGGAAAAATAAATTCTAGACCCCGCAGTAGATCACAAAAGGTTGATTCCAAGAAAAGAAAATCAACAAAAACAAAAGGATCATCCAAAGCAACCAGCAGAAGTAGAGCAAAAAAGCGAACAGAGATATCCACTAATGTTATTATCAAGAGAACAAGCGGAAGAAGGGAAAAGTTTGAAACGAATAAAATGGCTCAAACTGTAAGCAGATCCGGCACTCCATTCTTGCTTGCAAGGGATGTTGCAAAGACAGTTTCGGAGAAGGTGATGCATAAGGCAAATAGTACCACAACAGGTGCAGAAGAAGGAGAAATAACATCTTTGCCTTTGCCTTCTACTCTTGAAGTAGAGGCAGGGGAAGTGAGAAAGATGGTCGCAGAGGAGTTAAAGGAAAGAAACCGACCAGATATTGCTTCGTCCTACTCAGGAGAACGACCAGAAAATACACGGCAGGGAAGACATGAGCTAATGAGGGAGAATCAACCACTACATGATGCAGATGCAGCAAATCAAAGCAAGTTGCTCTTTGATTCAAGCACAAGTATGGCAAAGAGTACACGGCCGTCCACAATGAAACGATAGGGAGAACTATACAAGGCCACGGGTATTGAGAATCTATTAATACCAACATTTTTTGGCAATCAAAGGTGTGAGAGTAACAAAGATGTAGTAATATCTTCGCTTTTTTTGTTTCATTCATTCTTTCTTGCTTCACATCTGATGGATAATAACAGATTTAGCAACTTTTTTATTGTCCTCATCCAACATGGTTGTTTTTGTTTTTTGAATTTTTTCTTATCGGGATTATTTTGAGCAGATAATCAGAAGTAAATTCTTCTTGCATCGCTCAGACGTACTTCATCATCAAAAAATTACGTCCATAATGATATAACAGTCAAAACAATCTTAGCTGTCACCTAACTCTGATTTTAGAGATATTTGACAAGAATGCCTTTTTTGTTAGTTTGTTTTTAAATCAGCTTCACCAGTCACACAATATTTAGATTGTTATGGAGACTATGATTCTACTGCTTTGCATAGTCACAATTTTTCACATATCTCTTTATGAGACTATCTTTACATACTCAATGCGCTCAAAGGTTCTAGCATGATATCTTTTTTGGGGAGGAGGTTAAGTCACCAATAAAAGAAACTTCATGTCATATATAGAGATAGATATTAGCCCTTTCTGTTCAATCATTTCCAGGTAGATAAGAGACAATCAATCAATCCTTAAGAAGTACGTTGGCATACCATCGGTAATGCCTGACACATCAAAGATCAAATATTGCAAGCACAACAGAGTCTGCTTCAATACCTTGGAGGCAAGAGACAAGGGTAGAAAGATGTTCGTCGAGTTTTTTGGTAGCATAAAAACACAGGAGTTCGGAAAGGAAATGATAGGCCATATCATACTTGATAGCAAAAACGACCTCCGAGAATCACTCATTCTAACATTCTGGGAGACAAGAGAAGACATGGATAAGTTTTACTCCCCGGGGAATAAAGCCCTCGCCAGATTGGTCGAAAGAGCAAAGCCCTTATTTGAAAAAATACCTGAAAGAAATGATTACACAGTGCCAGAAGTGTCATTATAATTTCCTGATATAGTCAAGAGTTTAGAGAAAGTCTTTTGATCTAATTTGCTTCTTACTTAGCAGAAAGCCACAGTTTAGCTGCGTGAATATCATCTTGTATTAGTTCGTGACCGCTGTTTTGCCAGCGCAGCTCCACGACAGCATGAGCTTGTTTGAACAATCCAAAAAGCCTCTCTGCCTCTTGTCTTGTCGCTATTGGATCTCTCAATCCAGACGACATGAATATTCGCTTGTCTGATAAGTCTGCAAGGTTAGGTGGAACAAGAGGAACCATAGCACGGAATAGTATTGCACCGTACAATATTTCGGACTTGAGTAAGAGCATGCTAGCTGCTATGTTTGCGCCGTTGGAATAGCCCACTGCTATGACTTTCTCTGGATCAAATTCATATATTCTTGAAGCTTTCTCAACAAACATTGCAAGCTCGAGAGTGCGAAACTTAAGATCCTCGACATCAAAGACGCCTTCGGCGAGCCTCCGAAAGAAACGAGGTATTCTACCTCCTTCCAATACTTTGCCACGAGGACTTAGCAATGCCGCATGAGAGTCAAGCTCGCGTCCTAACGGGAGTAGATCATCTTCGTTTCCACCAGTACCATGCAGCAGAAGCAGGGTTAATTCAGCTTTATCATTTTTGCTTATAGGAGGAATATAGCGGTGTATGAAGTCTAGTTGATCTGATTGGTCGGAGGGAGCGGATCTTGGCATATGCCTCTCCGTCCTCTTATTTTGGACTTTGCCTGTGAGGATAGGTCTTTACTGGAGGCAATACTTGCTCCAGTTTTGCGCGAATAGGCTCAAGCCATTGTGGCAGTTTTAATTGCTTACCAAGCTCTTCTGGCCTTTCATCTATAGCAAACCCAGGTGGATCTGTAGCAATTTCAAACAGGATACCACCAGGTTCTCTAAAATAGACTGAATGAAAGTATGTACGATCTATAACAGGAGTCGGATTAAGCTTTGCTTGCTCGACAATTCTCTTACGCAATTCTATCTGGTGCCTGTCATTAGCAGCGCGCCATGCAATATGATGGACTGTACCTATTCCTATAACGCCTCTAGATATTTCAGGTTGACAAACAATATCGACAAATGACCCCAATGATGTGGAAGATGAGGAGGATTCTGTAATATTGCTGCTGCTTTCTTTATCGCCGTTATTTTTTTCTACTATTTCAAAGCGAAATCTGTCCTCCTTGTTGTCTCTTGCTACAAGTTTAAATCCCATAGTATCAGACAGGAGTGAAGCACTGCGTTCATATCCTTCTTGAGAGAGGGTAGCAGAATGGAATCCTCTTATAGCATGTTCTTGACTAATTGGGCTTTCTTTCCATATGCTGCCATCAGCATTAAGCTGTAATTGTCCTTTCCCTTTGGACTCAGAAGGAGAAATTAGCTCAAGCATCAATCCATCAGGATCTGGGAAAGAAACAAATTCATCGCCAAAGCGGTCTGAAGGACCAACAAACGAAATGCCATTGCTCTTGAGTCGGTCAATCCAGTAAGTCATCGAGCCACTTGGAATTAAAAAGGATATGGCAGTTACTTGTCCTGTTCCACGGTGGCCGCTGGGTGCTTCAGACCAAGGGAAGAATGTCAAAATGGTTCCAGGATGTCCAAGTGAATCGCCGTAGTATAGGTGATATGTCGTTGGATCATCGAAATTAACTGTTAGTTTAACCAACCTTAGCCCCAACAGCCCCGAGTAGAAGTCAATATTCCGTTGAGGATTTCTAGCTATAGCAGTAATATGATGAATGCCAAGAACTCCTTGTTGTGATTTCAGGTTTCCTTCTACCATATTCCTCCCCTCCTACTACCAATATCCTATGCCCCCAAGTGCATTTCAATGGTTAAAAAGATTACAGTCACTCACAAACATGCTTTGCAACTTACATTCACTGGTTGGCGGAACCAGCTTGAATTGCATTTTTTAGGGTTGCAGATATACCATATATAGATAGAGGGATAGTCCAGGGGTTGACAGTATTTTGCGGCTTTGCATAAGCAAATAGTGCCCTTTTCAACAGTTACGAATGCTCCAAGATTAACAAAGAAGAAAGCACTGCAGTGTAGCCCGCCAACTAAGAGTCACAGAGGTTTTACACTTTTTGGATTAATAATAATGATAGAAAGATCCGAAGGTACTGCTACGGAGATCTTGTTAATTGAGGCCCCTAGGATTTTTAAGACAAAAATTCAAGAATATACATGGAAACTAGATTGTGAAACTATAGACGTAAGAGTAAAAAAATATAATGAGAGCAAAAAATAGACGATGAGACTAGTTCAGTCTCTTTTGCTATCGGTAAGGTTGAAGTGGCTGCTTTGTAGTATTCAAGCTATTCTAGCGCACCACTGTCGAGATGACTAATCTTCTCCTTCTTCACCGCTGTCGTCAGTATCGCCGCCTTCGTCACTGTCGTCGCCGCCTGCGTCACTGTCGTCGCCGCCTTCAGTAGTGGTAGTGCTACTGCTTAAAGCACTCAGAGCCATCTCCAGGTTCATAAGTACACCCTGAGTGTCATTATTCTGTGCTGCAACGCATGCTTGTTCTATAAGCTGTGCTGGCGATGACGTAGTTGTGTTGCCTCCTGCAGTACTAGTAGTATTTGCAGTCATGTTTGCTGCTGAAGCGCCAGTCATGTTTGCTGCTGAAGCGCCAGTCATGTTTGCTGCTGAAGCGCCAGTCATGTTTGCTGCTGAAGCGCCAGTCATGTTTGCTGCTTGTGCTGGGGCGCATGCACCTCCTGCAATTTCGCCAGTGTCTGTTGTTGCTGGAGAAGTTGTAGTAGCATTGCTTCCTCCTGTGGTGCTAGTAGCATTGCCTCCTGCTGTCATGTTTTGTGCCATTGCAGATGGCAAGCCAATCACGGAAAGCCCTGACAGAAGTGCGGCAGCAACTACTATACCTGCCATAGGTATAGCAACTGCTATTGCCTTGGTCCTATTTTTCTTGTTATTATCATCCATTCCACTATGTGAATTCATTATCACCGGTGTAAACGATATAGCACTTAATGATTTCGCTTACATCCTTCTAGAAAAATAGAAGATGAAAGAAAAGAATAGCGTTAGACTGAACTTGTGAGAAGCTCAATTGTATGGCATTGCTAATGCTCAGCATAACGTTCTACCTTCTACATTCTAACTCTTATCACAAGTGAAGGAAAGATTAGTGAGTAACATGACTGAATAAAGGCAAAAATGAAGCTTGACTTAAGACTGGCAGAAAATTTAGAGGCGCAACATCCGCTATTCCTTTCTAATTACAATTTGAACAACTGATCGTCTGAGCTTATATCGATGACCAAGATAACATATACTGGCGCTTACAGGCTCCGAATTATGATATATACATACTTCCTTTTCATCTTTTGTCCTCAACTAGCAAATTTATTATTTTCATTACTTTCAGTTACAAGTTTATTCATACAATATAAAAAATAAAGAAAAAAAGAGTGGTCGGGTTGTCCCCAACTCGGTTGTTCATTGGAAACCAAGTGAGGCTCGTTTGCTCTCTATGAGTTGTCCTTTCAGCTCATTTCATGTTCTTGTTCGTGGTTTTTATTCGCTGATGGTGCTGTGTCATTTAATCTTCATCTTAACTTACATCAGCCGAATTCTGACCACGTTGGGCTATGGCTTGGTCAACAGTATTGCCGCCTCCGCCTGATACATCTGCTGTATTGTCAGCTTGCTGAGATGTACCCTGCTCAACAGTATTGCCGCCTCCGCCTGATACATCTGCTGTATTGTCAGCTTGCTGAGATGTACCCTGCTCAACAGTATTGCCGCCTCCGCCTTCCACGTTAGCATTGTTTGCAGCGTTTTGGTCTATGCCTTGCTCAACTGTGTTGCCGCCTCCGCC